>CAZOZD010000132.1:0-6429 GCA_964584195.1 uncultured Burkholderiales bacterium | reverse complement strand
GCGCCCTGGCGCGCGCCCGGCGCGCGGCGCTGTCCCAGGATGGCAAGGCCGGCCTGAAGCGTGTCGCCCAGGCGACCCGGATTGCCGCCGCGATGCCCGGCCAGGACTGGCAGGCCGCCATCACCAAGGGGGCCACCGGCCGCCAGGTGGCGATGCAGCGGCGCATGGTGCAGTCGCTGACCGGCCGGACCGGCGCCAGTACGGGCGAATCGCGTCCCAGCGGCCGCCAGCGCGTGCGCAACGTTCAGCCGGCGCCGGCCAAGGTCGAGGAGGGTCATACGCTGGCCGGACGATCCGTCACCGGCACCATGGTCGAGCGCAGCCAGAAGGTGACCGGCAATGAGCCCGGTTCCTGTCGAGCCGTGACCGGCACCGAGTACATCGGCAGCGAGCAGTTCGCAAACCTCTGTCAGACCCGGCCCGAGCCGGGTCCGGCCAAGGTCGGGGTGTCTTCCACCCTGCGCAGCCACAAGGTCACCGGCACCGAGGTCGGTCGTTCGACCCGGGTGACCGGCGACGAGCCGGGCGCATGCCGTGGTGTGACCGGCACCGAGTACCTGTCCGCCGAGCGCTTCGACGAGTTCTGCGCCACCCGTCCCGCGCCCGCGCCGGAAAAGATCGGTGTCGCCCGCACCGACAAGGGCATGAGCGTGACCGGGGTCCTGGTGGGCCGTTCCGGGAAAGTGACCGGCGACGAGCCGGGCGCCGATCGCGCCATCACCGGCACCGGCTACACCCAGCCCGGCAGCGACACCGCGCCGGACAAGGTGGTGCTGACCCATACCGCCCAGGGCAAGCCGGTCACCGGCACCGCCGTGGGCCACACCGTGAAGATCACCGGCGACGAGCCGGGGGTCTGCCGTGGCATTACCGGCACCCAGTACCTGGCCGCCGAGCAGTACCAGGAGTTCTGCCAGACCACTCCGCCGGACTCGCCGCGCAAGGTGAGCGTGATGTCCTCGCGCTCCAGCCTGCCGGTATCGGGCACCGAAGTGGGCCGTTCCGGCAAGGTCACCGGCGACGAGCCGGGCGCATGCCGCGCAATCACCGGCAGCCAGTATTACAACTCGGCCGATTTCGGCGAGCTGTGCAAGGTTTCCGGGCCGCGCAAGGTCGGTGTCATGCAGACCCTGGCCGGACGCAGCGTGACCGGCACGGAGGTCGATCGCAGCCCAAAAATGTCGGGTGACGTGGAAGGGGGGTGCCTCCCCGTCACCGGTATCGATTATGCCGGCGTGCAAGCAGCGTGCGCCGGCAGCACCCCGATCCTGCCCATCGCCAAGGTGGCGGTGGACCAGACCTGGCGTGGCCAGCCGGTGACCGGCAGCTACGTCGGCCGTTCGGCCAAGGTGACCGGCGCCGAGCCGGGTGGATGCGCGCCGATCAGCGGTACGCCCTACATCGGTCGCGGCCAGTACAGCGGCTTTTGCGAAGCTCCGGCGGTCGAGGCCCAGGCGGCCCGCATCCGGACCGGAACCAGCATTCCCGCCGCGGCGGTGACCGGTGACCGGCCGGGCGCCGGTGGCTCGGTCATGACCGGCGACGAGCGCGGTGCATGCGAGCTCATCAGCGGCACGCCCTATGTCGGCCCGGACAATGCCGTGGCGCAATGTCTGAGCAGCAACCGTTTCGTGAGCCGTGCCCGGGCCTACGAGGAGCCGGCACGTCCGCCGGCGCCGCTGGATTTCAGCATCCAGTCGCCGGCCCGCCAGGCCTGGAGCCGGCGCGTCAACGAAGTGACCGGCAGTGCCTACAGCAGCGAGCGCATCACCGGCCCGATCAGCAAGGCGGGTGGGCTCATCACCGGCACGCCGGAGTTCCGGCATGTTGGCGCCGCCGCGCAGCAGGCCCAGGAGTCCGAAGTGATCGCCGCCGCCCGCCGGCTCACCGGCGATGGCAGCCAGGCCGGGGTGCCCATCACGGGTGATGCCTGGCATGCCCAGAGCCGGGTGACCGGTACCGAGGGCGCGTCCAGTCTGGCCCGCAATGTATCCCTGCGTGGCGAGCCGCGCGGGGTCGGGATGAACGCCCAGCATTTCCGCGCCATCGAGCGCCCGGAGGTTCCGGAGAGCCGCATTACCGGTTCGGCCGGCAACAGCCCCAAGGGTGCCGTGGTGACGGTGTCGGGCGGCGCCAGGGCTTGAGGGACCGGGCATGAATACGCGCAAACGACTCGCCGCCATGCACTCCGCCGCCCTGCGTGGCGCTGGCCGGTCGCCGGCTGCCGCAATCCTGGCCAACCCGGCCTGCGTGGTCGGCCCGGATCAGTCCTGCCAGCATGCCCTGGTCGACCCGGAGCTGAATCGTCGCCTGTATGCCTATGAGCAGCGCGTGCGAGGCCGCTTCGCGGTCATCGTCGACACCTTGAAGGCGCTGTCGGCCTTGCAGCACGAGACCGATTTCGTTGCCCGCGCCCAGCGACTGGCCGAGGACAGGCTCGGCTATCGGCTGCCGGATGCCTTGCTGGAAGGCGCCTGGGTGGCCGGGCTCGACCTGCGCGCACTGCATTCGTACTGCATCTTCCACAGCTTCGGTCAGTGCATCGATGCTGCCGCCGCGGACCAGGCCCCCTGGCGCGAGCGGATGGCCATCGACGCTGCGTTCCTGCTCGATTGCGGCTTCCATACCGTCGACATCTCGCCGTGTGCCGATGGCCGCCTGCAAGGGCTGCTGCCGTTCGTGTTCCGCATGGCGCCAGGCGATTCGGTCAGCGTCAAGGCCTATGCCGGGGTGATGTTCGATGTCGAGGGCGATGTCGCCGACTGGACCCGGCGCGAGCTGGAGCGCCTGGCCGGGGCGATTCCCGGCGGCGAGGCGGCCAATTACCTCAAGGTGGCGGTGTATCACTACAGCACCTCCAATCCGGGGCATCAGGGGTGCGCCGCGCACGGCAGCAACGACAGCAAGGCCACCCAGTCGGCGCTGAACCGGCTTGACGAGCTGCGCGCCGCGATCGACAACACATTCGGCCGCGGTGCCGCTCCGGCCGTGTTGCTGGTCGGCGTGGATACCGACATCGATGCCATCCGGGTCCACCTCCCCGACGCGAACGGCGATGTCAATCCGCATCGCTATGTCGACAGCGCCGAGCTGTACCGCGCCACGCTGGGCATGGGCGCCGAGGCGGCACGCGCCCACATCGAGGCAGCGGTGGACGCATGCGAGGCCGCGGAGGGCTGGGCGCGGGGCAGCGGTGCGATGGCGGCGGGCATGCGGGCGCTGGTGTTGCGTCTGCTGGAAGCCAACCTGTCGCAGATCGAGTACGTCATCCAGCATCACGCCGGCCGCTACGCCGACATCGGCCACAACGAGCGCTTCATTTGCGCCGGCGAGGCGATGAGCGAGCTGCAATTGCGCAACAAGTTCTATTTCGCCCACCTCGATACGGTCGAGGAAGGTGCGGCCGACATGGACGTCGGCATCAAGATCTTTACCGGCCTCAATGTGCGCAACGGTCTGGCCGTGCCGGTGCTGGTGCATTTCCACTATTCGTCGCGGGTGCCCGGCGCGCGCGAGCGGGCGGTGGAGCGCTGCCAGCGGGTGCGCGCCGCCATCCTGGTGCGCTATCCGCAGCTCGCCGGGCAGGGTCTGCTGCATTGCCAGATGGCGGTCAGCGACATCCATGGCGAGGAGCGTTGCGCATTCATCGAGGTGGCGGCCGCGGAGGCTGGACATTGATGGACGCATGGGCTGAGGAAACACGATGAAGATCATGCGCGTCGAAAAGACCCTGGTTTCCACCAACCGCATCGACAGTTTCGGTCACCGTCCCCTGCTCGTGGTGCAGGAGAAGGTGGGGGGTACCCGCAGCGTCGCGGTCGATGCCGTCGGCTGCGTGCCTGGCGACTGGGTGATCTGTGTGGGTTCGTCGGCGGCGCGCGAGGCGGCGGGAAGCAAGGAATTCCCGTCCGACCTGACCATCGTCGGCATCATCGACCATTGGGAAGCCGAGGGGGCCTGATGGAGATCATGCGCGTCGTCGACGAGCTGGTATGCACCCGCCGGGTGCCCGGCCTGAAGGCCTCGTCGCTGCGCATCCTGGCCAGCCAGCAGGGCGTGCTGTCGGTGGCCACCGATCCGGTCGGGGTGCCCAATGGCAAGTGGGTGTTCACCACCAGCGGCAGTGCCGCGCGACTGGCGATGAAGGATCCGAAGGTGATGACCGATCTGACCATCTGCGGCATCCTCGACCAGTGGGAGGATTGAATTGTTTTTGTGTTCTGGACACGATCGCCCGGCAAATCGCCTGGTCGTGGTCATTTTTTAACGTTGTTCATTGAAGGAGTAATGAAATGGCTGAACGTATGGGCATTGCGCTGGGCATGATCGAAACCCGTGGTCTGGTTCCCGCCATCGAGGCGGCCGACGCCATGACCAAGGCTGCCGAAGTGCGCCTGATCGGTCGTCAGTTCGTGGGTGGCGGCTATGTCACCGTGCTGGTGCGTGGCGAGACGGGCGCGGTCAACGCGGCCGTGCGCGCCGGGGCTGACGCCTGCGAGCGCGTGGGTGACGGCCTGGTTGCCGCCCACATCATCGCCCGCGTGCACAGCGAAGTGGAAGGCATCCTGCCGACCGCGCCGACCGCCTGATTGACGCCGAACCCGGCATTTGAAAATTTCTAGAGAAGGAGCAACAAAATGGCTAATGCAACTGGTATCGCCCTGGGCATGATTGAAACCCGTGGTCTGGTTCCCGCGATCGAGGCGGCCGACGCCATGACCAAGGCTGCCGAGGTGCGCCTGATCGGTCGTCAGTTCGTGGGTGGCGGCTATGTCACCGTGCTGGTGCGTGGCGAGACGGGCGCGGTCAACGCGGCCGTGCGCGCCGGGGCTGACGCCTGCGAGCGCGTGGGTGACGGCCTGGTTGCCGCCCACATCATCGCCCGCGTGCACAGCGAAGTGGAAGGCATCCTGCCGACCACACCCGACGCCAGCGGTGGTGGCCGCGACGCCGAGATCACCTCGACCCGTAGCTGATCCGCCCCATGAGCGCCGATCCACGCACCCTGGGCTGGCTCACGCGCGCACTCAACCATGAGATGCGCGCCGTGCAGCAATACCTGGCGCAGAGCGTGCTGGCGCGGCTGTGGGGGGATGTCGAGCTGGCCGGGCGCCTGCGCGCCGAGGCACTCGAAGAACTGGAACATGCCGAACGTCTGATGGAGCGCCAGATCATGCTGGGTGTGGCGCCATCGGCCGGCAATGTCGTTCCGGCCCGTCTGGGTCGGAACGCGGCCGAACTGCTTGCTGCGGACCAGCAACTCGAAGTGGATGCGGTGCGCCTCTATCAGGACGCGCTCCTCCATGCCCAGCGCATGCGTGATCCGGAAAGCGTCCGGCTGCTGGCCGGCCTGCTCGAAGAAGAACGGGCGCATGTGAACGAGATCGACGGCATGCTGCACGGGGACACCCGCCATGGCTGAGCTTCCGGCCGGCTGGGAAACCCGGGGCAGGCCGCCGACCCTGTTCCGGCGCTTCGAGTTCGAACGGTATGCCGCAACCCGCGCATTCCTGGACGGGCTTGCGGCACTGACGGAAGAGCTCGGCATGCATCCGCAGAACATCAATTTCGGCGCCACCTACGTCAACATCACCCTGGAAGCGGCCACCCCGGGCGAGGCGATCGGCCCGGCCGAAATCGGCTTTGCCGGGCGGGTCAATGCCCTGTACCAGGCCGGGGGCTGAAATGTCGACCCGGGTGACGGCGGTCATCAACCAGAAGGGCGGTGCGGGCAAGACCACCCTGGCGATGAACCTCGCCGCCGGGCTGGCGCGGCGCGGCGAGACCGTGGTGATCGACCTCGATCCTCAGGGATCCTCGCTGCAATGGGCGAGCCTGGGCAGCGCCCCGTTCCCGGCCACGGTCAAGCAGATCGCCGGCAAATGGGATGCCCGCACGCTGCACCAGAACTACCGGGCCTACCGGCACATGGTGCTGGACTGCCCGCCGTCCCTGGACAGCCATGCCTCGCTGCAGGCCCTGCGTGCCTGCGACGTGGCGCTGATCCCGGTGCTGCCGTCGCCGATCGACCTCTGGGCGAGCCTCAGGCTGCCGCAGGAGATCGAGGAGGCGCGCAAGGAAAACAGGAACCTCAGGGCCTATCTGGTACTGAACCAGCTGGAGCCGAAGAGCGCCCTGTCCGCCGCCATGCACGACGCACTCGCCGAATTCGGCGTGCCGGTGCTGCAAGCGGTGATTCGTCGCCGTGCCGCCTACCGGGGCGCGGCCCTGGAAGGGGTATCGGTATATCAGATGGGCAGCCGGGGATCGCAGGCGGCCGCCGAAATCGAAGCCATCATTGACGAGGTGATCGGATCATGACCAATCTCAAGGACAAGCTTTCAGCCAGCGTTCGTCAGGCCAAGGCCAGCCAGCAACCCGAAGCGCCAGCCGCCGCGGAACCGGCCGCAGCCCCCCCCGTGGCGAAGA
>CAZOZD010000131.1:0-6468 GCA_964584195.1 uncultured Burkholderiales bacterium | reverse complement strand
GGACACTTTTCCATCAACTTCCCGAGTCGAGGGGGGACACTTTTCCATCAAAGGGGGGGACACTTTTCCAGTGGACAAGTGGGGTCGTCCACAGGGGTTCTGTGGGTAACTCGGGCCGCTTGGGAGCGGTCAGGCGGCGGCGCGCTCGGCCTCTAGAAAGGCTGCCAGGGCTTCGGCGGCGATGCGGGGCAGGTGCTTGAGCCAGGCGTCAGGCACCGCATTGAAGTCTTGCGGGACTGCCATCGGCCGCCGATCCCGCCGCAGCGGCTCGGGCCGGATGACGAACACGACGCCGCTCGCGTGGGTGACTGTCTTGCGGCGGCGGTTGGTGCGCCAGTCCTCGGGCCTCGTGATGGGCAACCGGCTCATGCGCGGCGCTGTGGCTTCCATGCGATGACGACGTTCGTCTTAGGCACTGGCGGCGGGGAGGGCAGGAGTGTGATTCCGCTACCCCAGGTGTCGAGCTTGGCGTCTGGATAGACGAGCTGCGCGCGCTTGAGTGCTTCGCGCATTTTCTTCTTGAAGTCCTTGTGGTCGGCGTATTCCTGCCCGAACTGCTCGCGCAGCTTGAGCCAGGGGATGCGGTCGCCGGTGGGCTTGCGCACGCGGCACAGGCGATGCGCGAGCCAGGTGTAAACGTCGAGCGCGAGCGGGTAGCGGGCGAGCCGCTGCACGGCGCGCGGGTCGAGCGGCACAGCCTGCGACTGGATGGCCTGATAGAAGTCCTCGGACAGCTCCAGCAACGACGGCCAGAGGGTTTGGTCGGTCTCGTTGTTGTGATTCCACGCCTCGAAGCGACGAAACGGCACCATGAAGTCGGTGGCGTCGGCGCCGGTGCTGGTGGCATAGCCGAGGGTCATCTTGAGCGCGGCGATGGCGCCGGACTGCTTGACGACGTTGCGCCAGTGCGCCGCGCCGGTGTCAGCCATGCCCAGGGTGCGCAGGCTCTCGCGCATGGACTGGCCGAGCTCGATGGTGCGGGTCTTCTGCTGCGTGGCACGCGTGACGGCCGCAATCATCACGAGGCGCGGGATGGTGCCGTAGGGCAGGGGCTGGGCGACCATCCGGCCGTTCTGCCGGAGATAGCCCGCCTCTAGGAGAAGCTGCGCGTTGCCGCTGTGGCGCTCGAAGACGCGAGCATCGGTTTTGGAGCGCGGGAAGCCGAGGTGACACAACACGACATGCTGAAACGCCAGCTCTTCCGGGCTGTCCTGTGCGATGTCGGCCATCGTCTTGATAAGGGCCTTCTGCTGGCGTGTCGGCTCGGTCATTCAGCCAGCCTCCGCCTGTAGGTGCGTCAGTTCTTCGCTTGAGCGAACGCGAGAGACGGCCTTTGAGGCAGCCGTCGCTGCGTCTTGGCTTCCGGTCACTATCTGGTCGTAGAGGGTGAAATCGGTGATGGGGCTGTGAAGAGGTAGCTCGTGCTGTTTCCTCTTGTTCACAAAGTCCCCCATGCGCTCGGTTCCAGTATCAAACCGGCGTAGGATGGTCGCGATGGCTTCCTCGCTACGGTCTACGCCAATCCATCGGCGTTTGAGCCGCGCGGCGGCGGCGAGGGCAGTCCCTGACCCCGCATAACAATCGAGCACGAGGTCGCCGGGATTTGTGGAGGCTTCAATGACGCGCGAGAGGAGGGCGGCCGGCTTCTCGGTGGGGTAGCCCGTAATGTGGATGTTTTGATTGTGCGCGTCGCGCATGTCCATCCATATATCTTGAAGCGGTATGCCGCTGCTGTTCTCTAGATAAATTTTTCGCCGTGGATTGCCGGTCGGCGACCAGTAAATCTCGCCGCGTGCATCCATTTCATCGAGGGTCGAGGGCGGATACTGCCAATGCTTGCCTGGCGGCGGCATCTTTCCGCGCCAGGGCTTCCCTGTCTCGCCATTGCGAACGCCTGGAGCATGAACGGGGACCTTCTTGTATCGGCGCCCATGTTCATCGACGTATTGATACTCCTTGGCTGCGCGCGCGTCGTCCCACGCCTCTAGCGGGCGATTCCAGACGTAGGCGTCGGTCTTTGTGTAGAAAAGGATGTAGTCGGCGACGTTGCCGTAGGTCTTCCGGGTGTAGTTCTTGGGGTTGCATTTCTTACGGGTAATGAAGTTTCGGAAGCCGTTCGCACCGAAAATCTCATCGAGCACAACACGGAAATGAAACGCCATGCGCTCGTCCAGGTGGAGGTAGAGCGAGCCATCGTCAGCGAGCAACTTGTGAATGAAGATAAGGCGCTCACGGAGAGCCTCAACAAACGCCGCCCCGACGAGATGGTCGTCGTATGCGTGCTGCTGCTTTCTTGACTCAAAACCGGAGGCGGTAGCAAAGGGCGGATCGATGTAGACAAGCCGCACCTTGCCAACGACTGCCGGATCTTGGGCCAACGCTGCTAGAGCTGGCAGGTTGTCGCCGTGATATAGCCGGTTCGCTGTGCTGTTGATGTAGGGAGGACGGGAGACGTAATGACCTGGGGTCGTCGCGAGCACAGCGTCGGCCGGGCGCTTGCCTGGATACTCTAGGCGCATCCCCTGGTCGATGTGGCTCTCGTGGACTGAGGCCTTGCGCTTCGTTCGGAGGGTTACGGGAACAGCCATAGCGTCACCCTCTAAGCCAATCTGCGGTTATGCGGTCAGGAACCATTCGCAGGGTTACGACCTTCACCCGCCCGGGCCACTGGTCTTCGATGTATGCGTAGTCGTTCCACATTGAGCCGAGCAAAAGTCCCGGCCCATCGTTGACGAAGACGACCTTCATCCGGGGGAGGCCGTGAGAGTCGGCGTAAGCCAGCAACTCTTGGGCGACCTCGCGGTATTGGCCGGTGCGGTCGTCTTCTTGTGCGCCGCCTCTGTCAGAGTCGTAGCGGGCCAGTCCAACAGCTAGGACTGTGCCGTTGTCGGTGATGACGAAATCAACCGGTCGGTCAGGCTTGGGGTAGTTCGGGAAAACTTTGCCCATGAGAACGTCCTTCCCCGCACGCTCTGGGCCGGTGATAACGCACCCAACATGCTGGCCGCGAAGAATGTCGAATAGGCGCTCGGTGAGGTCATACCCTTTCTTCCCTCGGTCTTTGTATTCCCAAAGCACGGCGCAGAGCGCTTCATCAGGGAGTGGTCTTGATGAAAACTTCTGCTGCACTTCGACGACGTTGCGAAAGTTGTCGCCGAACTGGGCGACGATCTTTGCGGCGTCGCTCTTCCGCTTGAGCATTTCGACCGGTGTTTGTGGGCTGACATACTTCTTAAACACGCGGCAGAGTTGCGTGCGCATCCACTGGTTAGGGGTGTCCATGATGGACACGAAAAGGCTTGCGGATGAGTGCGACGCCTTCAAAAGGCGACCGAACTCGACCAGAACCGGTTCGTAGAGACGGCAAGCATCGGGAAGGATGTCCGGGTAATACTCGCCGTTAGCAAGAGTTATCCAGGCTTCTGCATCCTGTCGGTAGTCGCGGAATGTTTTTTCTTGTGCGGTAGTCATGCAGCGTTACTCGAAAACAGGTCGTAGGTGTTCCGGTTGCTGGCGGCGGCCGGGATCGCTCGGTAGAGCGTCGCCGGTGAGACGCCAATCGAGCGCGCGACGCGGCTCGGACTCTCGCCGGTGTCGATGAGCTTCCTCGCGTGCTCAATCTGCTCGGCGGAGAGCTTGGGCTTGCGGCCGACCTTCGTCCCTCGCTGGCGGGCGGCGACGAGGCCTGCGCGCGTGCGCTCAGTGATGAGCGAGCGCTCGAACTCGGCGAGGGCGCCGAGGACGTGCAGCAGGAGCTTGCCCTGCGCGCTGGTGGTGTCGATGGCTTCGGAGAGTGAGCGGAATCCGATGCCGCGGGCGGCAAGGTCATTGGTCAAGTGGATGAGATGCGAGAGCGAGCGGCCGAGCCGGTCGAGCTTCCACACTGTCAGCACGTCGCCGGGCTTGAGCGCCGCGAGCGCCTTGTCGAGCGCTGGGCGCTTCTTGGCGCTGCCGCTCACCCCCTCATCGGTGAACACCCGCCCGCAGCCTGCCGCCTTCAGGGCGTCGAGCTGAAGGGCGGGGTTCTGGTCAGTCGTGGAGACGCGCGCGTAGCCGATAAGCATCCGCGCATTGTGCGAATAATTTTTGAGAACTGCAAGCCGTTGTTTCGTATGGGGGCTGGTGACCTTCTCAAAAGGGAAGGGTTTTGAGAATGTAGGGCGTTGGGGTGCAGCTCGCCTGCACCCCTGCCCGTCGGCGAGACCGGGGGTAGCAGAGGTCAAGGGCGGCGGGTGGGTACTCCCACGCGCCGGGCGAAGCCTTCACCCTTGACCGACGCGAGGGGCAGCGCCCCTTAGCGGCTGTTCGCGCAAGGGGGCGTTACCCGGCAGGGCCGAGACCGCAGGGCTCGGGGGCGAAGCCCTAGCACCCGGTCGGCTGACGGCGAAGCCGTGAGCCGATGCGCCCGGAATTTGCTCCGGCACAATGACTTACAAAGAGGAGGAACGCTCGATGGCTATCGACCCGAAATCCGCTGCCCGCGACCTGATGGGCAACCGGAATGCGCTCATCGGCCTGGCCGTGGCGCTCGTCGTCCTGGTGCTGGCCTGGGTCTTCTGGCCCAGCGGCAAGCCTCCCGAGCCCTGCCCCAACGGCGCACGCCCTGGACAGCTCGTGCAGGACTTCGACCGGCAAACGGGCCAGGTGGTGCAGAAGCTGATGGGCAGCGACTGCAAGCCTTCCGCTCAACCCGCCACCCCTGACGACATCAAGGCCGCGCGCGAGCGCATGGCGAAATGGCAAGCCTACGAGCGCGAGAACGCGGGCGAGATGATGCTCGGCGGCGCGGCCGGTGGCGGCTTCTGGGCGAAGGCGCTGGGCTGGGTGACGGGGCCGGTCGGCACCTTCTTCGCCGTCGTGTTCGGGCTGTGGGCGCTGCTGCTCGTGATTGCCCTGGTGATGTTCCTCATCGGCTTCCTGGTGGTGGCCGTCATCGGCCTGCGGCATGCGCCGCTGCTGGTGGTGGCCGCGCCGATCATGGTCTGGTGGAAGGTGCTCATCGAGATTCCCAAGGGCCTCGCGCTGCAGCTCATCGACGTGGCGCTGTCCAAGGCTGAGGCGGGCAAGGTGCAGTCGATGGCCTGGCAGGGCCTGCTTCAGCTTCTCGGCCTCGGCGGGAAGATGCAGCCGGGCGAACCGCTGGGCGACCTCGGCAGCGCGGCCTTCGGGTCGGCGGCCGATGTGCGGGCCAAGGATGCGCCAGGCGCGCGGCGCGCGCGCGTGCCGGTCGGCCAGGTCGAAGGACAGGCTCTGGCCTGGCATACGGACAAGCATGTGCTCATCCTTGCCGGCACGCGGGCCGGCAAGGGCCGCGACCTCATCATCCCCAACCTCTTGAGCTATGAGGGCTCGGTGTTCGTCATCGACCCCAAGGCCGAGAACTTCGAGAAGACCCAAAAATTCCGGGCGAAGAAGGGGCCGCTGCGGGTGCTCGACCCGTGGGGCAAAACCAGCTTGAGCCCGGCGGCACGCGCCCGCTTCAACCCGCTGGCGCTGCTGTCGAAGGACAACCCGGAATCGGTGGACATCGCCGACGTTCTGGCGCATGGCCTGGTGCTGCACTCCGGCGGGGATAGCCATTGGTCTGACTCCGCCCGCGCGCTGTGGAAGGCGCTGCTACTGCACGTCGCCACGGCCGAGGAGTTCGAGGGCGCGCGCGACCTCATCACGGCCCGGCAGATCCTGCTTTCCGGGTTCCTGCCGGCGAAGAAGGACAAGGACGCGAAGGACGAGGGCGCGGAGAAGCCGGCCGAACTGAGCACGCTCGAAGCGATGCGGAAGAACTTCGTGTTCGACGGCATCGTGTCGGACTTCGCCGCCTCCCTGCTGGAAACTCCCGAGGAGGAGCGCGGCTCGATCATCTCGAACGCCGCGCGGCAAACCGACTTCCTCGATACCCCGGCGCTGCGCGCCTCGCTGGCGGCCAACGGCGAAGGCAAACTCATCGACTTCGGCGAGTGGCGGCGCGGGGTGATGTCCTGCTATGTCTGCATCCCGGCCGACAAGCTCGAAGGCTCGGGCTTGCGATGGGTGCGGATGGTGGTGAGCGCGGCGCTCAACGAGATGACGAGCAAGGAGGCCCCGCCGCCGCTGCCGGTGCAGTTCATCCTCGATGAGCTGGCCTCGCTCAAGCGGCTGGAACAGGTCGAGCGCGCGGTCGGCCTGGCCGCCGGCTATGGGGTTCAGGTCTGGTCGGTATGGCAGGACATCGCGCAGATGAAAGACCTCTATCAAGCGCGCTGGGCCTCGTTCATCGGCAACGCGGGCGCGCGCTACGTCTTCGGCGTGGGCGACTACGACACGGCGAAATACTTCTCCGACTACATGGGCCAGGCGACGCGCATGGTCACGGTGCAGCAGGCCGACGCGCTGGGGATGCGCCTGTCGGGCCAGAGCCGCAGCGTGCAGACGCGCGCGCTGATGACGCCAGACGAAATCATGGTGATGGAGCAGCGCGAGATGCTGGTG
>CAZOZD010000130.1:0-6469 GCA_964584195.1 uncultured Burkholderiales bacterium | reverse complement strand
TGAACATGATCGAAATCCTCTGGAAGCACGCCAAATACCACTGGCGCGAGTTCGCCACGTGGTCGAAAGACACCTTTCGCGCCAAAGTCAGCGAACTCCTCAATGGCTTTGGAACCAAGTTTCAAATCAGTTTCACCTAACTACTTATCAGGATGAAGCCGCCTATTTGGTCTTCATCACCCAGATGCCGCGCCATTCGCCTTCGGGCGGCTCGGTCTCGAGGTGGCGGGCGCGTTCCAGCATGAGGCGGGCGCCGCGATCGTCCGGGTTGAGCGCGAGGCATTCATCGAACGCGGTGATGGCGCGCGTCCACTCGCCGCGCCGGTAGGCGATCAGCCCTTCCTTGAATGCGCGCAGCGCCTCGGCGATGTTGGGAAAGCTCATCTCATCGTGATAGTCGAGGATTTCAAACACGCTTACCGGCTGGGTCTTGCCCTTGACCACGACATAGTCGATCTCACGGGCGCGGTAGGTGCCCTTGAGGCCGCGGAAGGTGGATTCGGACACCAGGATCTGGGCGCCGTATTCCTTGCAGGCCGACTCCAGGCGCGAGGCGAGGTTGACGCCGTCGCCGATCACGGTGAAGTCCATGCGTTTGGGTGAGCCGATGTTGCCGGACACCACGGCGTCGGTGTTGATGCCGACGCCGATGTTGACCGGCAGCTTGCCCTCGTCCACACGCCCGCCGTTCCAGGAACGCAAGGCGCGGATCATGGCGATGGCGCAGCGCACGGCGCGATCCTCGGCGCTGTCGGCGTCGCCGAGGATGCCGAAGCTGGCCATGATGGCGTCGCCGATGAATTTGTCGAGCATGCCGCCTTCGCGCTGGATGCAATCGACCATCAGGGTGAAATATTCGTTGAGCAGGCTCACCGTGCCTTGCGCGCCGAGTTTTTCGGTGAGGGTGGTGAAACCGCGGATGTCGGAGAACAGCACCGTGGCGGCGACACTCTGGCCACCGAGCAGGTCCGCACCCCGCGCCAGCAGACGGTCGGCGACGTTGGGGTCCATGTAGCGCGACATGGTCGACTTCATCCGCTTCTCGCTGGAGATGTCCTCGATCATCAGCATGGAGCCCAGGTGTTTGCCATCGACACTGTCGAGCGGGTAGGCGGTGAGGTTGACCGAGAGCGATTCGCCGGCCACCGCCAGTTCACCGTCGAGCACATAGACCGGCCCCTTGCGGGCGGCGGCCTCGGCGATCTTGTCCAGCACCCAGGCATTGGCTCCGGCGAAGAATTCGCCCGCCGGCCGTTGCAGCAGCTCTTCCGGCCGGGTCTGCAGGATGCGCAGCCCTGCCTGGTTGCAGGTGACGATGCGGCCATCGTCACCCAGGGTGACCACCCCGGAGGACATGCTCTCCAACACCGATTCGTTGTAGTTCTTGATGTCCTGCACGCTGGCGAACAGCTTGGCGTTTTCAAGGGCAATCGACACTTGGGCGGTGAATGCGCGCAAGCGCTGCTCGTCCTCGTCGCTGAAGGTGCCGCCGCGCTTGTTGAGCGCTTGCGTCACGCCGATCACCTTGCCGGCCTGGTTGATCACCGGCACGCACAGGATGGAGCGGGTGAAAAAGCCGGTCTGCTTGTCGAAGGCCGGGTTGAAGCGCAGATCGGCGTAGGCGTAGGGGATGTTGATGGTCTGCCCGGAGGTGAACACCGCGCCGGCGATGCCGAGATGGTTGGGAAAGCGGATCTGCTTCGCCTCCAGGCCCTGGCCGACCTCGGACCAGAGCATGCCGGTCTTGTCGTCGTTGAGGAACAGGGTGGAGCGCTCGGCATCGAGCATGCGGGTGACCTCCGCCATCACCTTCTGCAACAGGGAGCCGAGATTGATGTCGTGAGTGACCTCGGTGACCACGTTGAGGAATTCCATCTCGCGCTGGCGCCGTAGCTGCATCTCCTCGACGAAGCGCGCGGCCTGGAAGGCCTGCGAGGCCTGGTCGGCGAGATCCTGCAACAAGGCCAGGTCGGCGCGGTTGAAGCGGCCACGGCGCTTGTTCAGCATCTGCGCCGCGCCGATCACCTCGCCGCCGGCGGCATGCATCGGCACACAGAGGATGGAGCGGGTGACAAAGCCGGTCTGCTCATCGATGCTGCGGTTGAAGCGCGAATCGGCGTAGGCGTCGTGGATGATCTCGGCGCGGTCATGGGTGAACACATGCCCGGCGATGCCGCTGTTGTTGAGCATGCGGATCTCGCGCTGCAAGGCACCGTATGCGGCGCGCGAGTACAGCTCGCCGGTCGCCGGGTCGTTGAGGAAGATGGAGCCGCGCTCGGCCCCCAGCCGCTCGACGGCGATGTCGACGATGGCGTTGAACACCTGGTCGAGGCTGTGCAGGCTGGACAGCCGGCGGGTCACGTCGAGCAGGAATTCGGCGCGATTGAGACGCTGGCGCAATGCCCGGCTCGCGTCCGGCTTGGCGGGGGGGCGGGGTGAATCTGAAACGGATGGATCGGCGGGTGTCATGGCGGGGTTCGATCAATGCGGCCCGATGGCATCGAGCTGGTCGCGCAGGGCCTGGATGGTGGCGCGCAGCTGGTTGAGTTCCTGTTGCGCGGCACGGGCCTCGGCCTGGCGCAGATTGCCGGCCTCCACCTCGCGCCGCTCCATTTCATCGCGCAACGCAGCGGCGGTGACGCGCAATTGCACGATCTCGGCGTTGGCCTGGCGAACAGCCTCGTTCACCGCCGCCTCTCGGCCAACCCGCTCCTGTTCGATGGCCTCGCGCAATGCCGCAGCGGTCGCGCGCAACTCGACGATCTCGGCCTGTGCGCCGGCCAGTGCGCGTTGAGTCTCCCCGGCGTGGTCATGCGCCTGCTGTTCCAGGGTGTCGCGCATCGCCGCCAGGGTGCGCTTCAGCTCGCGCAGCTCGGCCTCCAGCGCGACCTCGCCGCTGCCGGTGGCGCGCCGCTCGCCCAGGCGCGCCAGCGCATCGGGCTCAATGGTGTGCCGGCGCGAACGCAGATCTTCGGTCAACCTCCCGTGTGAACCCTGCCCGTCCCGATGCACCCGTTCCACGCCGCCATCCGGACGGGTGATGTAGAACGCGCCGGATTCGCCCGGATGCGGCAGGTAACGGCCGTTGACATCCTCGAACAGGTTGACCCGGAACAAAAGCTCGCCCGCTGCGCCGTCGGTGCCGTCGCGCACACTGGGATAACCGTCTTTCGCGTATACGTAAAAACGCCCCTCGGCATGGCGATAACCGGCAAAAAAGCGGCCGTCCTGCTTGTGATACACATCGGCGTCGAGGGGCCAGGCGCGATCGTCCTCGGTGACTTCCTGAAAGCAATCGCCCTCCACCCTGTAACGCTTGCCGGCCCGCATCAAGACCCAGCCCACCGCAGTAAAGCGGTCCGGTGCATGGGTAAGCAGGGTATGGCGGGGATCGAGGCTGGTCTCGGCAAGCGCGTGGTATTCGGTGTGCACCACCCCAAAGCGGCCGCTGATGTCATGGATCACCGCCGCGCCGGTGAATGCGTGCATGGCCTCCTCGTAACGCTTCGGGCTCCAGATCCGCTCGACGTAATCGTTGATGTCGCCATGCAGTACCTCGGCATCCAGGAACTCCGGACTGGACAGATCCGCCTTCGGAGTCCGCCGTTCATGCGCCAGACGCTGCCAGAGCGGCTGGTTGTGGTAGGTGTCTGAACTGAAGATCAGGCGGTCGGAGGCCGTTTCCACCACCACCGCGAAATTGGGCAGGCCATGCCAGACCGGCGCGTCGAGGATGCGAATACGGTAGCCATCCCCCTCCAGGACGCGCGGATCGGCCTCATGGAATACAGGCGAATACAGGGAATAATAGGTCTCCGGCTCCACCCATTCGCCGCTTTCGGGGTCGCAAAACAGCATGCGCGGCCGGCCGGTGCGGCCCGAAAGTACCACCTTCGCACGCTCCGGACCCACAACCCGGCCCGTACTGTCTTGCACCGACCAGCGATTCCCCTGGGCCCGATCCTCACAAACCAGGCGGTAAAGCGCCCGTGGTCCTACCGGCACATGCTCGACGTAGTCCTCCCAGGCAATGTCCACTACCCGGCTCGACTGCGCGTCCAGGCTTCGTTCGAGGGCCGGCCCGCTCGCCCGGCGCAACTCCTCCGCCACAGTGTCGCGGGTGATCAGGCGCAAGCGCCGCCGCAACGAAGGCGCATACATGTGATAGAGCGCCAGATCGCTGAACCAGCGCTTGTGATCGTCATGGCAATGGGTAATGAGCACCCCCTTGAGGCGGGCGATGCCAGCATGGCCGATGAGCTGGAACGGCGAGGCACCCAGATCGATCAGGTATTCGTCGCCGCCGACCATCAACAGATAGCCGATGCTTTTGCCCTGCTCGGAAAACGGCCCGTAATCGCCGAGTACCCGCACCTCGATGCCGCTCGCCATGCCCTCCACCCCACCTTGATCCGGGCTCGATCATGCAATCGCAGTGGCAAGGCGTCAATTGCGCGGAGAGGGCATGGCCGGGGGGCATGCCCCTGGTGCAACGATGGTTCGCGAGCCGGAATTCTTGACCACAGATACACCCGGGCCCGGAGAAACGTCCGGATTCAGCGAGTTAGGGGTGTTGCGATGCCGTGTCCGGCGGTTCATCCCGCTGGCGCCGCTGCGTCGCTTCCAGGCTCAGCCATGGCCCGAGCGCGGTGCGGATTTCGGACGGCGTGAGGTGGCGGGGGATGGCCCGGTCGGACTGGTCGTGCTGGCAGAACAGTGCCCGCGCTGGATCCTCGCCGGTCCGGTGCAGCCTGAACTCGGTGTAGTAATACAGTCTGGCCGGGCCGCCCCGGCCGCTGCCCGTGGGTGCCAGGGCGATGCCGGGAAAGGTGCTCAGGCCGCGTTGCACCCGGCTCACGGCAAGGCTGACCGGCTCGATGAGGCGGGATTCGGAGCCCAGTCGCTCGACCTCGAACAGGCAGTGCGGCTCGCTTTCCTCGACGGCATTGAATGCCACGATCCGGCCGTCCTGGAAGCGCAGTGTGGCGATATCGGCGGGCAGGGGGAGGGGGTGTTCGATGCGCAGGAGGAGTGCGGCCGGAGCGCGGTAATGCGGCGACTCGGGCGCCGGTCCGCTGCCGGGCGGCGTTCCGGCACAGGCGCTCAGGGCGAGGGCGAGGGCGAGTGACCCGGCCGGCCGGCGGGCAATGGGGAGCATCCGGCCGCAATCCTTACAGCGAGCCCCGCGGCTGGCCGGCATAGGTCTTCTCGTGCCGGTCCTGGCAGGCCACACATCGGCTGGCGCCGGGCTGGGCGACCAGGCGGGCTTCGGGAATCGGCCCGCCACATTCCCCGCACAGGCCGAAATCGGGGTCGTCGATGCGTCGCTCGGCCGCTTCCAGCTCGCGCCAGCGCCGCATGTCGTGTTCCATGCGTGCAGCTGACAGGTCGGCCAGCGAAACCGCCAGGGCCTCGTCGCTGCTGTCGCCGGGTGAATCGTTGAGGAGCGTGCCGTATTGATGCTGTTCCAGTTCCGAGGCTGCACTCCGGATCTCGTTGAGCACAGCCTGACGTTCGCGGGCGAGAGCGGCACGGATGGCTTCGCGGGCAGTGGATTCGATGGCGCTCATGGTCTGCCTCCGGATGAAGCGCTCCCCGCACGGGCGCGGGGAGTCTGTTTTCAGTATGGCAGGGGTGCGCCGGGCCGCAAGGCGTATCAACGCCGAGCGCGTTCAGCCGACCCAGCGGCGGGCGTTGCGGAACATCCTCAGCCAGGGGCCGTCCTCGCGCCAGTGGTCCGGCCGCCAGGAGTGCTGGATGGCGCGGAACACCCGCTCCGGGTGCGGCATCAGGATGGTGAAGCGGCCGTCCGGGGTGGTCACGCCGGTGATGCCCTTGGCCGAGCCGTTCGGGTTCATGGGGTAGGTCTCGGTCACCCTGCCGCGGTGGTCGATGTAGCGCATACACACCTGCGCGGCCTTGCGCTGCTTCTTGTCGGCGAACACCGCACGACCCTCGCCGTGCGACACGACGATGGGCATGCGGCTGCCGGCCATGCCGTCGAACAGGATGGAAGGCGTGTCCGGCACCTCGACCATGACGAAGCGGGCCTCGAACTGCTCCGAGCGGTTGCGCTCGAAACGCGGCCAGTGTTCGGCGCCGGGGATGATTGCATTGAGGTGGCTCATCATCTGGCAGCCATTGCATACACCGAGCGCGAAGCTGTCGGCGCGCTTGAAGAATGCCTCGAACTCGTCGCGCGCCCGCGCATTGTGCAGGATCGATGCGGCCCAGCCGCCGCCGGCGCCGAGCACGTCGCCGTATGAAAAGCCGCCGCAGGCGGCCAGGCCCTTGAAGTCAGCGAGACGAACCCGGCCCTCGATGAGGTCGCTCATGTGCACGTCCACCGCCGCGAAGCCGGCCCGTTCGAATGCGGCGGCCATCTCCACCTCGCCGTTCACGCCCTGCTCGCGCAGGATGGCGACGCGCGGCCGGGCCTTGGCCGACTTGACATAGGGCGCGGCGATGT
>CAZOZD010000129.1:0-6506 GCA_964584195.1 uncultured Burkholderiales bacterium | reverse complement strand
ATCTCTGGTTTGACTTTTATAGTCGTTGGAAGTTGTTGCTTATCTCGCATGAGTACCTGCCCGCCGTGCAGATAACGTTTTTGGACAAATATCCGACGCACCCACCCCCGCTGCCATGCATGCCCTCGGCGTGGAGGGGCTTGAGCCCTACATCCAGCGCATCGGCCTGTATCGCACCAAGGCCAGGAACGTCATCGCCACCTGCCAGCGCCTGATCGAGGAGCACGGCGGCGAAGTGCCGCGCGAGCGCGCCGCGCTCGAAGCCCTGCCGGGGGTGGGCCGCAAGACCGCCAACGTGGTGCTCAACACCGCCTTCGGCGAGCCCACCATCGCGGTCGACACCC
Source organism: uncultured Burkholderiales bacterium (assembly GCA_964584195.1). GTDB lineage: Bacteria > Pseudomonadota > Gammaproteobacteria > Burkholderiales > Thiobacillaceae > CAZOZD01. The sequence continues at coordinate 6,162 of CAZOZD010000129.1, read as the reverse complement.
ACATCTTCCGGATCGCCAACCGCACCGGGCTTGCGCCGGGCAAGACCGTGCTGGACGTGGAGAATGGACTGCTGCGCCACACGCCCGCCGAATTCCGTCGTGACGCACACCACTGGCTGATCCTGCACGGCCGCTACACATGCAAGGCCCGCAAACCGGACTGCCACCGTTGCCTGATCGCCGACCTGTGCGACTCAGGGCCGCGCCCAAGCACGGACACGCCCGAACAACACCACTCAGAACAGATCGACTGAACCAGCCCCCGCCTTCGGCGCATCGATACGCACAGCGCTCGCCTTGCGCGCCGGCGCCTCCACGGCGCGAGCAGACGGAGCCAGGGTAGCGAGCGCCTCAGGCTCACCGTGCTTCTCCGCCACCATCCGGTCGATGCAGTCCATCACTTCCAGGCTGGCCTCCTCCATCGCCTCCAGATGGGCGTAGATGACCTGCTGTTCGTTCACGTTGGTCTGCCATCCGGCATGAATATGCTCCAGCATGTGGTGCGCCGCCTCATGGACCCTGTGATGCGGCACCTCCATGGCGCGATAGGAGGCAAGACGACCGAAACGCTCACGACCATGGCCGTCGTAATACCACTGGCCTAGCCGGCAACCATGGCAATCGACCGCGACCGCGTCGACATATACCTTCTCGCCACTGGTGTTCAGCGCCATGTAGGCGCACTGCTTGTAGATGATGTGGTCGACCTTGACCAGCGAGGCAAAGCTCTTGTCGAGGGCATGATAAGTTCCTTCCAGGGTCGTCCTGGCGGACTGCGCGAAACGGTTGAAACTGACCTCAACCTCGCTGACCACACCACGCGATGCCTGCGCCATCTCACGCATGCCGGCGGAGTCCCGGAGCATGGCCTCCGCCTCGCGCATCAGATCCTCCATGACCCGGCCGATCGAGACCGACGCGTTCTTGGTGTTCTCGGCCAGCTTGCGCACCTCATCGGCGACCACGGCGAAGCCCCGCCCGGCCTCACCGGCCCGCGCCGCCTCGATGGCGGCATTCAAGGCCAGCAGGTTGGTCTGGTCGGCAATGCCGTTGATCAGGCTGACCGCATGCTGGATCTCGGCGCCGCGTGCATTGAGGCGGGTGATGGCATCGCTGGCCTGATCGATCAGTGCAGAAATGCTGTTGAGATTGTCCACGACCGATCCCACCGATTCCTGACTTGCCTCGGCCTCCTTGCAGGTGCGCGTGGCCTCGTTCGCCACCACCTTGAGAAAATCGGTGATCTGATGCAGATCCTGCTGAGTGGAATCAAGATTCTTCAACAGGTTGCGCGTATTCAGGCCCTGCACCATGGACAGGAGCAGGTTTCGCATCTGTTGCTGGGCATTGCCGGCCATGTTTTCAAGAAGAACGTTCTGGTTTTCCAGCCCCTTGTGAAAACCACCATGCAGGCCGCCGGGCATGGCCTTGCGATGAAAGCGGCCATCGACGTGCCTGCGAAAGGTGGTCGCCTGCTCCCGGCTGAAGGTTTCCAGCTGGTCGAGCATGTCGTTCAGATGCCAGCACAGCCGGCCGATCTCGCTGCGGTCGTCCACCCGGGTGATGCGGCGGCCGAACCGGCCGGCGCTGACTTCACGCAATACCGCTCCGAGTTCGGCCAGCGGAGCGAGCCATTGCCGCGATTTCACCTGAAGGCTCGCGGCGACTAGAAAACCGGTCGCCAGGAGGGCGAGGGGCAGCCACTCGAAACCATGCATGAACAGGTGGACCAGAATGTTGATCCCGATCAGCACGTTGAACGCCGTGGCGTACAGGATGAACCGGCCACGCAGGGTAATGTCACTCATGCTCCGGCCCCGTTCAGATCGTCAGGACGAATTCGCTGTAACCGACCCGCTTCTCCGCCAGCAGATCGGACAGGTATTTGCCCGAGGCGGCGATGGCATCGCGCGGCCCGGCCCGCTTCTCGATCTCCAGCATGGTGCGATAGACCTCGCTCAACAGCCTGACCGCCTCGGCGCGCGGCTTGCGACGCACCGAGGTATACCCGACGATCTCGCCATCGGGGCCGAAATTCGGGGTCACGTTGGCGAACACCCAGTAATGGCTGCCGTCCCTGGCCATGTTCTTGACATAGGCGTTGACCTCATCCTTGCCCTGGATGGTGTCCCACAACAGCTTGAACACCCCGCGCGGCATGTCCGGATGTCGGATGATGTTGTGCTGGCTGCCCAGCAACTCATTCTCGGAATATCCGGAAAACTCAATGAATATGCGGTTGCCATAGGTGATTCGGCCGGTGAGATCGGTCTTCGAGACGATGAAATCGTCTTCGCGCATGACCTTCTCCACCTGGGTGGGCGTGATCGGATTCTTCATGGCGGTGCTTCCTCGGAGCGTGGGTACGGAATCAGTGTCGTGTTTATCACTTTGGACATACGTCTTTCGACATATATCTGCGCCCGACAAGGATAACAAGAGCCCGGCAAGCGGGCATTCGCTCTTCACTCCCCGGATGGATCGTCCGACTCCGCCGCGCCCCGGCTCAGGGTTCATCCTCGGCCGGCGCCGCCAGGGCCTCGGCCAGTCGGTGACGCAGCGCGGACGGGGTGATCTCACAATCCAGACGGGCGTGATAATGCCCGTCCAGATACAGGAACAACGCCGGCAGATGGAACACATCGAACGCGCGCGCCAGCGCCACGGCCTCACGCACGTCGATCCGGAACAGGCGTGCATCGTCCGGCATGGCACCGGGCAGCAGCCACTCCGCCCGGCGACAGGCACCGCATTGCGGACTGCCGAACAGGACCAATGCCATGCCCGGCGTGATCCGCAGGCGGGCGTGATAGTTGAACTCGTCGAGCGGCTCGAACGAATCCGCGCCCATGAGGGATATCGCCCCGGGATGGGGATCAGTACAGGTAGGAAAGGCGGATCTGGTGCAGGGTGACCCCGTCGACCCCCTCGCGAAGACCGGCATTGGAAACGTGCTGCAGGCGGTAACCGAGGTCGTAGCGGGTCTTCTCGCCGAAGGTGACGCCGAACCCGAGATGCTCGGACAGCACCAGTGCATCGCCCAGATCACGCCGGTCATTGAGGCGGACGCGCGACAGCAGGCGCAGACCGATGGCCGCTTCCCAGTATGGCTGGGTACCCCCACTGGCGTTTGGACGCAGGCGGAACACCGGCGCGAAACCGGCATCGAAGGCTCGGCCCCCACCGGGGCCGTCGACCTCCCACATACCCGCGCTGGCTTCCCAGTAACCGGTCAGATGCCAGTGGCCAAGGGGGGCCCAGCGGGCCTTCCAATGCCAGGTTGCGCCGGCGCGAGCGTTGAGCACGTCGTCACCCGCACCGGCTTCGAGGGTGAAACTGTCGACGGCGTGTGCGGCGCAAGCCAGCATCGAACCGGCCAGGATTATCGGCATGACAAGGGGATTGAGCACGCATTTCATCGTCTCGGTCTCCTGAGTGGCCACCGCATCGTGTTGGGGTGGCGAGCCTGACCCCCGGCACTGGCATCGATCGCTGTGGCTGCTTCCTTCCGGACCTGACCAGGTTGGCGACTTAGCCATGCGGGGAGGCCCGCCGCAGAGCATTCTATCAGATGCCGCCGGACCATCCCGCAATTCCGGAATTCACGGGTTCACTGCTCGTCCGCCGGCTGACTCAGCCGACGCTGCCGCACCGCGGCTGCCAGCTCGCGCAACAGCGGCTCGGTATCCCCCCAGCCGAGGCAGGCATCGGTGATCGACACGCCATAGGCCAGCGGCGTACCGGGCATGAGGTCCTGCCGGCCCGGGTTGATGTGGGATTCGATCATCACGCCGACGATGCGGTTGTCGCCGCCTGCGATCTGGCGCGCGATGTCCTGGCCGACCTCGATCTGGCGCTCGAATTTCTTGCTCGAATTGGCATGTGAGAGATCGACCATCACTTGCTGACGCAGGCCGGCCGCGGCCAGATCCTGGCAGGCGAGGTTGACGCTGGCGGCATCATAGTTCGGCTGCCTGCCGCCGCGCAGGATGACGTGGCAATCCTCGTTGCCGGCGGTCTTGAACACCGCGACATGGCCGGACTTGGTGATCGACACGAAATGGTGACGCGATGCCGCAGCCTTGATGGCATCCACCGCGATGCGGATGTTGCCGTCGGTGCCGTTCTTGAATCCGACCGGACAGGACAGTCCTGAGGCGAGCTGGCGATGGCTCTGGGACTCGGTGGTGCGGGCACCGATCGCGCCCCAGCTGATCAGGTCGGCGATGTATTGCGGCGAGATCAGGTCGAGGAACTCGGTGGCGCACGGCAGCCCGGTCTCGTTGATCTCCAGCAGCAGCTTGCGCGCCAGACGCAGGCCCTCGTTGATGTCGAAGCTCTCGTTCAGGTGCGGGTCGTTGATATAGCCCTTCCAGCCCACCGTGGTGCGCGGCTTCTCGAAATACACCCGCATGATGATGACCAGGTCGTGACGCAGCTCGTCGGCCAGAGGCTTGAGATGGCGGGCATAGTCCATGGCGGCGGCATGATCATGGATGGAACAGGGCCCCACCACGATCACAAGTCGGTCGTCGGCGCCGCGCAATACGTCATGCACCTGGGCGCGGGCCTGGAAGGTGGTGCTGAGCGCCACCTCGCTGGCCTTCAGCTCGCGCATGATCTGCATCGGCGCCAGCAGCTCGTCGCTCTGCTCGATGCGGGTGTCGTCGGTACGTATGGTCGCCATCTGGATCTCCGGTGAAACCCCGAAAACAAAAAACCGCCAGTCGGCGTGGCGGTTTTCGGGGTAAACAATTCGCGGATCGCGTCAATGCTTCCCGGCCGCCAGGCACGGGGTAAAAACATAAAATCGAACGCGGGCCGTATTCATGCCCGGATCGTATCAGATGCCCGCCCCGGGTCACAAGCCGCACTGCCGCATCGATTCACTGCATGTCCCCGCACATTGCCTGTCGATCCGGCTCGCCACCCTCCCCCACCATGCGCCGGCCACGCACCGGTCGCCAGCGCTGATCACCCCAGGCCACTGCGGCCCATGCCCAGAATTCTGCGACGCTGGCGAGCGCGTGCGGGGGCTGAATTCCGAGGAAACACATGGCGGCACGCAAGGCAGGCCAGGGCTGACGCGGATCGATCGGCGTGGCCAGGGTCTGCTTCGACAGTTTTTCGCCCTGGCCGTCGAGCACCACCGGCAGGTGCAGATACTCCGGCGTGGGCAAGCCGAGCGCACGTTGCAGTACGATCTGGCGCGGTGTCGAGGTGAGCAAGTCGGCACCCCGCACCACATGGGTGATGCCCTGCTCGGCGTCATCGACCACCACCGCCAGCTGATAGGTGTACACACCATCGCCCCGGCGCAGGACGAAATCGCCGCACTCCCGGGCCACCTGGCAGGCCACCCACCCCTGCGCGGCATCCTCGAACCCGACCCGCCTATCCGGCACTCGCAGGCGCACAGCCGCATCGGTATCCACCCAGCCAGACGGCAGGCGGACGCCGGTGCAACTTCCGGGATATACCGGCCCGTCCACGCCCCGGCGCGCCGTGGCGGCGATCTGGCGGCGGCTGCATCGGCAGGCATAGACCAGGCCCATCTCGCGCAAACCTTCGATCGCTGCACGATAGGCATCCAGTCGACGGCTCTGCCGGAGCGGCTCGCCATCCCACTCGAAACCAAAGGCTTCCAGAGTATGGAGGATGGCCTCGGCCGCGCCGGGGACCACGCGCGGCGGATCGACATCTTCGATGCGCAACAGCCAGACGCCCCCTTGTGCGCGGGCTTCGAGAAAGCTGGCCAGGGCCGCCACCAATGAGCCAAAATGGAGAGGTCCGCTGGGTGTCGGCGCGAACCGGCCGCGATAAGCTGGATTCGACATCAGGAAAATAACGTAATTGCTTGTTGACGCGACAAATTTCCGCAAATTATAGTGTGCGCATGCAGGAACAACTCGACCACCTCGAAAGCAAGATCGCCCAGATTCTGGAGCGCCACCAGGCCATGCGCCAGGAAAACCTGCGCCTGCGCCAGCAGGTGGTCATGCTGGAAAACACCAACAAGCTGCTGAGCGAGCGCCTGGCCGAGGCGCGTGGCCGCATGGAAACGCTGTTCAACCAACTCCCGGATTAAATCAGGCCCATGCCTCCCTCCAATACCGTCAGCCTCGACGTAACCATCATGGGCCGCGAATTCCGGGTGTCCTG
>CAZOZD010000128.1:0-6521 GCA_964584195.1 uncultured Burkholderiales bacterium | reverse complement strand
AGCGATCCGCTCGCCAGTCGGCCCGGGAATACTCAGGGGCTGACCCGCACGCTGCCGTCGCGTTCCGCGATGCCCTGCACGACACGACCGTTGCCGAGCCGGACCCGGACCGTCTCGCCCGCCGCAACGGTCTGTTGCGCCACGCCTTCCTGGCTGACCGTGAATCCGGCACCATGCGCCAGCAGGCGTACTTTCTGGCCGCTGCGCACCGCCGGCGGGCGGCGCAGCATGTCGACGCGGATGGGAGTCCCCTTGGCCAGCGGGCGACTGGCCTGGCTGCCGGCGAGTTCGTCCGGGTGGCGCGGGTAAAGGCCAGGATCCTGATCGTATTCTATCACCGCGCTTTCCACGTCCGTCGCGGAGAGCTGTGCGCGTACCGCCAGCGGGCGGCGGGTGACGAGGCCGGGGCCGCTCAGGCGGATTCGATAGGTGAGATAGAGGGTCCATTCCGCCGGTGCCATGCATCGCACCGCCAGATGGCCGCCACCCCAGGTGCGGGCACCGGCGGGCAGGGAGAAGCGGGGCTCGGCGCAATCGCTCAGGCGCAGGCGGGCGTCGACTTCGCCGATTTCGACCCTGGCCTGGGCGTCCGGGTGGGCAGCGCGCGTGCTGGACTCGACGTATCGCGCCGCTTCCTGGCGCAGCCGGGTGACATCGAGGGGCGTGGGGTGGGCGGAATGCGTGGCGATGAGGCCGATGAGGCCGATGAGGCCGGTCCAGCCGTGCCCCCGCTTGTCGGGGTGGTCCTGAACACGCCCATTCACGGCCGGGGTTCGTGCGGGCGGCTCAACCATGCCGCAGTTTCAGCCACAGCACCGAGCCCGCCAGTGCGAGGGTGACGCTGTTGGCAAGAATGATCGGCCAGCTGCCAAGCTGGATGCCATAGGCCAGCCAGAGTGCGAGGCCGAGGCTGAACAGGCTGTACATGCCGAGCGAGATGCCGGACAGGTCGCGACTGCGCCAGGATTTCACCGCCTGGGGCACGAAGGCCATGGTGGTGAGGGTGGCGGCGGCGTAACCGAGCAGGTCGGCGGACGGGTTCATGTTCAGTGCGTGGCGGTGAGGTGCAGCACGCGATTCTTGCGCAGCTTGCCGACGACGTGCATCTCGCACTTCTTGCAGTCGAAGCGCAGGGTGAGGCGATCATTGCCGGAGATGAGCTGCAAGGGCTCCGCCGTGATGCCTTTCACCTGCTTCGGGCACAGGTTGAGGCTGTAACGGATGCAGTGGCGAGTGATCATCAGCGATACCGCGCCGGTCTCCTGGTTGGCTTCATACGCGGGTTCGATCAGCTGCACGCCGTGGCGGGCATAGAACGCCCGCGCGCGTTCGTTGAGCACGTTGCCGAGGTAATCCAGGGCGGATTCGGGATAGGCCGGCGGCGGCTGCACCGGTGTGGCGCGCGGCGGGCGTTTCCAGGCGCGCCGACGTGCGTCTTCCAGCTGCGCCAGGCACTCGCGGCGCATCTGGTTGATGGCGCGCACGGGCAGGAACCAGGGGGCGCCGAATGCGATCTCGACCGATCGGGCGCTGAATGCAGTGCCACCGAGTTTGCCCAGGTGTTCGCGCACGGTTTGCAGGGCGGACTCGGGCTCGCGCGCCGGTTCCTTGGCGTGGTCGAGGACGGACTGGGCACGGATGCCGTCCTCGTCGCATAGATGGAGGATGAATCCGTTCGCGCATTCTTCCAGACGCATGTGTACCGCGATGCGGCGCTCCGCCGATCTTTTTTCGAGCAGGCGTTCGAAGGTCTGGTCGCGGTTGCGATAGATCGGGGTGCCCGGAGACGGCAGTGTGCGCCGACCTTCGGCGGACGGGGCAGAATACAGGCGGCGGCCTTCGGCGCGGTTCACGCGCAGGCCGATGAGCACCTGGTCGGCATCAAAAAAACAAACTCCGTCTCCATTCGCCAGCGCTGCGTCGCCATCGACCTCGAACCAGTCCGGACCCCTTGCCGTGACCTGGCCGATCGCTTCGCCAGTGAACTTGGGCGTGCCAAACGCGCCGATGTCGAGACGGCGGCCATGCAGGAAATAGTCGGTCCGGCCACGGTTGAATGTCTTTTCCGGACGGGGTGTGAACATGAACTGAGAGCGGCCGGAACTGGCGCGACTGTAGCGCGGGTCGCTGTCGATCAGTGCGTCGAGCCGGGTACGGTAGTGGGCGGTGACGTTCTTGACGTAGGCAATGTCCTTCAGCCGGCCCTCGATCTTGAACGAGCCGATACCGGCCTCGGCGAGCGCTGCCAGGTTGTCGCTCTGGTCGTTGTCCTTGAGCGAGAGCAGATGCTGGTCGCGCACCAGCACCCGGCCCTCGCCATCGGCGAGCGAATAGGGCAGGCGGCAGGCCTGCGAGCATTCGCCCCGGTTGGCGCTGCGGCCGGTGTGTGCGTGGCTGATGTAGCACTGGCCGGAATAGGCCACGCACAGCGCGCCATGCACGAAGAATTCCAGCATGCATGAAGTGGCGGCGCGTATGGCGCGAATCTCGTCCAGGCTGAGCTCGCGCGCCAGGACGATCTGGGAAAAGCCGACGTCTTCCAGAAAGCGCGCCTTGGCCGGGCTGCGGATGTCGGTCTGGGTGCTTGCATGCAGCTGGATAGGCGGCAGATCGAGTTCGATCAGCCCCATGTCCTGGACGATGAGCGCGTCGGCGCCGGCCTCCCAGGCCTGCCAGGCGATCCGGCGCGCGGTCTCCAGCTCATCGTCGCGCAGGATGGTGTTGAGCGCCACCAGCACTCGGGCGTGGTACAGGTGCGCATGGCGGGCCAGGCGTTCGATGTCGGCGATGGAATTGCCGGCCTCGGCGCGGGCGCCGAAGGCCGGGCCGCCGATGTATACCGCGTCGGCGCCGTGGTCGATGGCGGCGATGCCGGTGTCGGCATCCCGCGCCGGAGCGAGCAGTTCGAGCGGGGTGCTCACGTCAGGATCGCACCGGGATGTCCGCATCAGGCATCGACGCCAGACTCCAGCCAGTCCAGGGCCAGGCCGGGGTCGTCGAATGCGCGCACCTCGCCGTCGACGAATGCACGGTTGAGCCAGGCCATCCAGACCATCCATTCGTCGCCGGTGACCACGGCGATCTTGCGGAAATCGTAGCGGTGCTCGCGGGCGAAGCGGATTTCCTCCCAGGCCACGTCGACGGTGTAGTTCACCATGTCGCGCAGATCGAGCAACAGGCGCACGCCGCCCTGCTTCAGCACATACAGCACGTGTTCCTCGAATTCCTTGTAATCCTCCAGGGTGAATTCGCCGATGACGGATACGCCGATCAGGTTTCCTTCGGTCTTGATGGCAATCATGCTAGGGGCTCCCGCGCGTTCAGACGGATGGCCTTGAGGCCGGCCGCCACGGTAATGGCGATGCCGATCCAGGCCGGGGTGGAAAGGGTCTCCTTCCAGAGTACACCATCCAGCACGGCGCCGAATACCACCGTTGCATAGGCGAACGCCGCCACCTGCGCGGTCGGACCGTGGCGATAGGCGCGGGTCATGGCCAGTTGCGCCAGTGTCGCGGCGAGACCGATGCCGAGCAGGGGCAGGATGTGTCGCGGCTCCGGCACATGCCAGCCGCCCAGGCCGTCCAGGCCGGGCAGGCTGGCAAGCACGGCGCCGCCCACCATGCCGACCGCGGTGAACCAGAACACCGTACGCCATTCCGGCTCGGCGAGCCGACCGAGCCGGCGCACCTGGACATAGGCCAGGGCGGCCATGAGGCCGGAGGCCAGACCGACAAGACCGGGCACGAGTTGTGCGCGGGTGGTGGCCTGCCAGGGCTGCAAGAGCAGCAATACGCCGACGAAGCCGGCCGCGACGCTGAGATACTGGGCCCGCTCCGGACGCTCGCCGAGCAGGCGCGGCATGAGCAGGGCGAGGAACAGGGGCGAGGTGTAGTTGAGGGTGATGGCCACCGACATCGGTAGATGGATCAGGCTGTAGAAAAATGCCACCAAGGCCATGAAACCGATCCCCGCCCGGCGCAGCTGTTCGACGAGATGCGGTCCGGCCAGGCGGGCCATGCCGCGCGGCGCGCCTGCCGGTGCCGGGTGCAGGCCAAGCCAGGCGAGCACCAGCAACACCCCGAATGCCGAGCGCCAGAACACCAGCTCCGGGCTGCTGAAGGCCCCGGCGGTGGCCTTGACGAACACGCTCATGAGGGCAAAGCCGAAGCCCGCGGCCAGCATCCAGAGGGCGCCTGCGGGCAGGATTCGGGTCGGGGAAGGTGCGGTCATGCCGGCGGGGCGTCGGGTGTGGTCGAGGACGGGCGCGCAGCCTCGCCGATTTCGGCCGCCATGACAAGCCGGCTCGGCATGGTGGACAATGCGTCCCATCGCAGGCCTCATCCAGATCATGTTCAATCCCAGTCGCGACCAGTCCCGCCAGTTCCTGTTCGAAACCTGGCGCAAATATCAGTCCCGCGAGCCTTTGGCTGGGCTGGAGACGATCGCCATCGAACACATCCTCGACCATCCCGAGTACCACCCGGTGCTGGCCGATCCAGAGCGCTATCTCGACCGTGACTATCCACCCGAGCTGGGCGAGACCAACCCATTTCTGCACCTGATGATTCATGTCGCCTTGTCGGAGCAGCTATCCATCGACCAGCCGGCTGGCGTGCGCGCGGCCTACGCCTCCCTGCTTGCCCGCCTGGGCGATGCGCACGATGCCCAGCATGCCGCGCTCGACTGCATGGCCGAGATGATCTGGCGGGCCCAGCGGGATGGTGTGCCCTACGATGCCGAAGCGTATCTGGATTGCATGCGCGGGATGCGAGCATGAGCGATCGTCTGACCGACATCGTCACCCGCAGCGGCGATGACGGCCGCACCGGCTTGGCTGACGGTCAGCGGCTGAGCAAGTCCAGCCCCCGCATCGAGGCCCTGGGCGCGGTGGACGAGCTCAACAGCCAGCTCGGCCTGCTTCTTGCCGAGCCACTGGATGCCGATCTGCGCGAGTTGCTGATGACGATCCAGAACGACCTGTTCGATCTGGGTGCAGAACTTGCCTGGCCGGAAAGACCGGCCCTGCAACCTGCTGCACTCGCCCGTCTGGATGCGGCGATCGTCGAGTTCAACGCCGGGCTTGGCCCACTGCGTGAATTCATCCTGCCCGGCGGCACCCGCGCCGCAGCGCTCGCCCATGTATGCCGCAGCGTCTGCCGGCGTGCCGAACGGCGTCTGGTGGCGCTCGCGGAGGCCGAGCTGCTTTCCCCTGGAGGCATGCGGTACCTCAATCGCCTCTCCGATTTGTTGTTCGTGCTGGCGCGCTGGATCAATCGCCGGGGCGGTGTGGCGGAGACTGCCTGGCGAGGACCGCGTCCGGCCTGAGGCCGAATCAACCAGAATCACGGAGGTCAATCCATGCCGTTGCCGCTTCACCGCGAGGACATCGAGCGCCTGAGCGAGGAACTGGAAAACATCATTGCCGCCCATCTGGGCTGGTTCAAGCAGGTGCAGCGCTGGCTGGTGTGCGGCGTGGGTGACCCGGACACGGCAGAACTGCGCGCCCAGCTGGACGAAGGCATGGAGCGGCGCACCCCGCTTGGTGCGTGGTATTTCCGTGACGAGCCCCATCCGCTCGGCGATTACCCCGGTTTCCATGAGCTTGGCCGCATGCAGCCACGCATGCATGTAGCTGTGCGCACGGCCCTGCTCGAGGTCATGGCCGGCCGGCGACCGGACCCGAAACAGCATGACCAGTGTGTCGACCTCGCCCTGCGCGTGAATACCCTGCTGCGTCACCTGCAACTGGAGATCATCGGCGAGCTGCTCGCCACCGACGCGCTCACCGGCTGTTATACCCGGCGCGGCATGCTGGCCCGGCTGCGTGCCGAACAGGAGCGGGCGCGCCGCATCCAGCGGCCATGCAGCCTGTGTCTGATGGATTTCGACCGCTTCAAGAAGGTCAACGACGAACTCGGTCATCCTGCCGGTGATGCCGTGTTGCGCCAGGGCATGCGCTTTGCCCTTGGCATGCTGCGCAAATACGACTCGGTCTACCGTTACGGCGGTGAGGAATTCCTCATCTGTCTGCCCGGCACACCCCTCAACGATGCCGCCGCAGTGATCGAACGCCTGCGTGCCGGGCTGGAGCGCCTCACCATTCACCTGCCCAGTGGTGCTCCCCATCATGTCACCGCATCCTTCGGCCTGACCGAGATGCGCCCCGATCAAGCCGTGGAAGATGCCATCGAAATCGCCGATCAGGCCCTCATCCACGCCAAGGAATCAGGCCGCAACCGGGTGGAACGCCGCCTCGACGCCGAGTCCTGAGACTCGCTCATGTCGGCCTTGCAACCCGCATCCGAGACCGACCGCGCACTACCGGCGGCCTGGAGCGGATCACCGGTTTACCGACTGATCGGCTTGTACCGTATCCGCTTCGGCTTGGCACCTTCCTCGCCCAGGCGGCGCTTCTTGTCGGCCTCGTATTCCTGGTAGCAAACAAACGTCATAACTATATGATTTAACTTATTGGCAACTTTGGGCATTGGCGGTTTTTAGCAATTTAACAACGGATTTTT
>CAZOZD010000127.1:0-6535 GCA_964584195.1 uncultured Burkholderiales bacterium | reverse complement strand
CGCCCTCGATGCGGCGTGAGACGCCGCCGCCGCGCGGGTTGTTGGGCATCAGCACCAGGTAGCGGCCGGCCAGACTGACAAAGTTGGTCAGTGCCGCGCCCTTGTTGCCACGCTCGTCCTTTTCCACCTGGACGATCAGCTCTTGGCCCTCGCGCAGGAAATCCTGGATCTTGCCCCGGCCGACCTCGCCGCCCTCGCCGAGCGAGGAACGGGCGATCTCCTTGAACGGCAGGAAGCCGTGGCGCTCGGCGCCGTAGTCTACGAAACAGGCTTCCAGGCTGGGCTCGACGCGGGTGACAACGGCCTTGTAGATATTGCCCTTGCGCTGCTCCTTGCTGGCGGACTCGATGTCCAGATCGACCAGTTTTTGGCCTTCGACGATAGCGACGCGAAGCTCTTCGGCCTGCGTCGCGTTGAACAACATGCGTTTCATATCAAACCCCCGCGCTCACCGCGCCCCGGGGCGATAAACCCCGCCGCGGCAGACCGCGGCGGCAAAGCGAGGCAGGAATCAAGCGGCGTCTTGGAGGGGGTCGCGCGTGGTCTCGTGCATGTTCTGTCGGTTTATCTTTTCGATCCTCGCCAGCCGCGTGGCCGTCGGGTGGATGTCCGGGTACGGTCTGCGCATCAAGTACGTTCAGACTGCAAATACGTTACCATTGCTGCTTTTGGGGTCCGCCCCGCCACGTCAGAGCGTTCGGCATGCGCCGCGGGCGCGATCTTTCGCACCCTTGGGGCGTGAACGTCGGTGACGGCGCGGACGCTCCGGTGAGCGTCGTTAACCGGTGCTCGCGGCCGGGCCGGAACACGGTTCGGGCCGGCTGGATGGGGGCCCCGGCTGGGGCCTTGTCGCAAGCGTCGGGAAGTATACGGGTAAATGCAACAGGCACGCAAAGAGGAAGTGAATCGGGATGCGGGCGTACGTCACCTGCGCATCGGCGACGAGGCGGCTGGCCAGCGCCTGGACAACTTCCTGTTCAGGCAACTGAAAGGGGTACCCAAGAGCCGGGTGTACCGCATGCTGCGCGAGGGTGAGGTGCGGGTCGACGGTCGCCGTGCGAAACCGGAGCAGCGTCTGGAACCAGGCAACGAGGTGCGCATCCCGCCCGCCCGGGTGGCACGCGCCGACGCGCCTCCGGCGCAGGCGCGCATCGCACGCAGCCTGCTGCCCCGCATCCTGTATCGCGACGAGGCCCTGCTGGTGCTCGACAAGCCCGCCGGGCAGGCGGTGCATGGCGGCAGCGGCGTCAGTCTGGGCATCATCGAGCAGCTGCGGCGCGAGTTGCCGCAACAGCGCTTCATGGAACTGGTGCACCGGCTCGACAAGGAGACTTCCGGACTCCTGCTCGTCGCGCTCAAGCGTCCGGCGCTGGTCGAGCTGCACCGCATGCTGCGCGCCGGCGAGACGCGCAAGACCTATCTGGCCCTGGCACTGGGTTCCTGGCGCGAGCGCCAGCGCCATGTCCGTCTCGCACTGCGCAAGTACCACACCGGCGAGGGCGAGCGGCGGGTAGCCGTGGATACCGATGGACAGACCGCACACACGGTGTTCACCCGGCTCGGCCAGCATGGCGAATTCAGCCTGGTGGAGGCGGAACTCAAGACCGGCCGCACCCATCAGATCCGGGTCCATCTCGCCGCGCTCGGCCACCCCATCGCCGGCGATGACAAGTATGGCGACTTCGAGCGCAACCGGGAGCTCGCCAGGCAGGGGCTGCGCCGTATGTTCCTGCACGCGGCCCGACTGGAACTGAGACACCCGCAAAGCGGCGTCCCGCTCCGTCTGGAATCGCCGCTGCCCGACGACCTGCGCCAGTTTCTGGATACCCTGCCCGCGCCCGAGAATGACATGCCATGAACCGATTCGAACTGCTCATCTTCGACTGGGACGGCACCCTGATGGACTCCGCCGCCGCCATCGTCGCCAGCATCCAGGCCGCCGCCGCCGATCTCGGCTGGCCGGTGCCGAGCCGCGAAGCGGCCAGCCACATCATCGGCCTCGGCCTGCACGAGGCGGTGAGCGAATTGTTTCCGGGCCGCGACGCGGCGGACATCCCCCGCATCGTCGAACGCTACCGCCACCATTACCTGAGCCGGGACCATGAAATCGAGCTGTTCGCCGGCGCACGCGAGCTGATCGAGGAACTGCACGGCCGCGGCCACCGCCTCGCCGTGGCCACCGGCAAGGCCCGCCCCGGCCTCGACCGCGCCTTCGCGCACAGCGGCTTGGCTCGCTATTTCCACGCCTCGCGCACCGCCGACGAAACCCATTCCAAACCACACCCGGCGATGCTGCTGGAACTGCTCGAAGAATGCGGCACGCCACCGGAACGCGCACTGATGATCGGCGACACCAGCCATGACCTGAAGATGGCCAGCCAGGCCGGGGTCGCGGCCCTGGCCGCCGGCTACGGCGCACACCCGATCGAGCATCTGGAGGATTTCCCCGCCCTGGCGATCTGCAACGAATTCGCCGAACTGGCGCAATGGCTGCGCGAGAACGCCTGATCTGCGCCGCCGAAACCCTGGTCGACGGCGGCCCCGGGCAGCGTTTCGAAGTGCATGAAGGCGGCGAAACGGCGCCGGCCTTCGTCATCCGCCACCGCGGCCGGGTGCATGCCTACCTCAACCGCTGCGGCCATGTGCCGGTGGAGCTGGACTGGAAACCGGGCGAGTTCTTCGATCTCGCCCGGGTATACTTGATCTGCGCCGTGCATGGCGCCCTGTACGACCCGGCCAGCGGTGCCTGCCTCGGCGGCCGCTGCCAGGGCCGTGGCCTGACCCCGCTGGCCGTCGAGGAACGCGACGGCCAGGTATTCCTCAAGGACCCCGTGTATGTCTGAACCGAGCCCATCCCCCGATCGCGGCGCCCTCGAACGGGTGCTGCTCGCCAATCTGGAAGAACAAAGACGCGCCCGCCGCTGGGGCATCCTGTTCAAGTCGCTCGGCTTCGCCTGGCTGTTCATGCTGCTCATCCTGGTGTTCCTGCGCGAGGATGGCGATCTCGGCGCGCGCGCCGAACATACCGCCCTGATCGAGCTCGGCGGCGAAATCGGCGGCGAAGATGGCATCCGGGCCGACGCCGTCCTCGCTGCCCTGGCCAGCGCATTCGACAACACCCACAGCAAGGCCGTGGTGCTGCGCTGCAACAGCCCGGGGGGCTCGCCGGTGCAGGCCGGCCAGATCCACGACGAGATCAAGCGCCTGCGCGCCCGGCACAAGGACAAGCCGGTCTATGCGGTGGTCGATGAGATCTGCGCCTCGGGCGGCTATTACATTGCCGCCGCCGCCGACCGCATCTATGTCGACAAGGCATCCATCGTTGGCTCCATCGGCGTACTGATGAATGGCTTCGGTTTCACCCGGGCGATGGACAAGCTCGGCGTCGAGCGCCGCCTTCTCACCGCCGGCGACAGCAAGGGTTTCCTCGACCCGTTCTCGCCAGTAGACCCACGCCAGGAAGCGCATGCGCGCGCGATGCTCGACGAGATACACCAGCAATTCATCACGGTGGTGCGGCAGGGGCGCGGCGAACGCCTCAAGGAAGACCCGGATCTGTTCAGCGGCCTGGTGTGGAGCGGCAACCACGCCATCGGCCTGGGTCTCGCCGACGAACTCGGCAGCCTGGATCAGGTGGCGCGCGACGTGGTGAAGGCCGAAAACGTGATCGACTACACGCCCACCGAATCGCTCGCCGACCGGCTCGCCCGCCGCATCGGCACCGCCATCGGCGAGGCCTGGCGGCCCGCGGCCTTGAACGGCTTCAGTCTGCGCTGAGCAAACCGGATGTCCGACTACCGGCCCATCCCCTGCGCCCAGCACGAACGCCTGGAATACGCGGTCCTGAAAGGCACCCGGCTCGAACTGCGCTGGCTCGACGCCAGGGGCGAGGAACATTCCGACAGCATCGAGCCCACCGACGTCACCACCCGCGACGGCGCCGAATGGCTGAGCTGGCGCAACGCGGAAGGCGAAAGCGGCTGCATCCGCCTCGACCGGATCCTCGCATTCCGCGAGCCTGCGGCGGCCGGCACGCGCCCCTCACTCACGCGCTGAACGGCGCATGTTGGGGCGGCGCTCGACGCCGACCCGCAACTCCAGGCCCTTGCCCTGACGGATCAGACGCAGGCTGGCGCGCTCCCCCGGCGTCAGGGTGGCGATCAGGTTGAGCAATGCGGCGGAATCGTTGACCGGTTGCTCGTTGACGGCGGTAAGCACATCGCCGGGCCGCACCCCGGCCCGCTCGGCCGGCCCGCCGCGCAGCACCCCGGCGATGAGTGCACCGGCGCTACCTTCCAGGCCGAACGACTCGGCGATCTCCGGCGTCACGTCCTGCACCTCGATGCCCAGCCAGCCGCGCACCACGCTGCCGTTGGCGATGATCTGCTCCATCACCTGGCGGGCAATGGACACCGGAATGGCGAAGCCGATGCCGAGGTTGCCGCCGCTGCGCGAGAAGATGGCGGTGTTGATGCCAACCAGATGGCCGGAGGCATCGACCAGCGCACCGCCGGAGTTGCCAGGGTTGATGGCGGCATCGGTCTGGATGTAATTCTCGAAGGTGTTGATGCCGAGATGACTGCGCCCAAGCGCCGAGACGATGCCCATGGTCACGGTCTGGCCCACCCCGAACGGATTGCCGATGGCCAGCACCACGTCGCCCACGCGCAGGTCGTCGGGACGGGCAAAGGTGATCGCCGCCAGTTTCTGGGCGCGCGCCTGTGCCGAGACCTGCAACACCGCCAGATCGGTTTCCGGGTCGCTGCCGACGAGACGCGCCGCCAGGGTCCGGCCGTCGGCGAGCGCCACCTGGATCTCGTCGGCGGCCTCGACCACATGATGATTGGTGAGAATGTAGCCGGATTCGCTGACGATCACACCGGAGCCCAGGTTGGATACCCGCTGCGGCCGGCTGTCCAGCTCGGCGCCGAAGAAGCGGCGGAAAAACGGGTCCTGCAGGAGCGGATTGACCGGCGCGCGCACCTGCTTGCTGGTGAACACGTTGACCACCGCCGGCTGCGCTGCCCGCGCCGCCTCGGCGAACGAGGGCAGCGGTGCTCCGGGCGCCCGCTCGGCGGCCTCACGAATGGTGACCGGCGCAGGCCCGGCGGGCAACAGGCCGGGGAACAGGCGATCCAGCGCCAGCAGACCGGCGAGCGCAATCACCAGTGCGGCGACGATCTGGGCAAACAGCAGCCAGTGTGAATACAGTCGGGGCGACGACATGGGTATGGGGGAATGAACAGTAGACGCAGATTATACGCGCGACCCAAAAAGACCGATGCCGGGGAGTTAAGTTCGCCGCCGATTCATGTACAATGCGGCGGTTTGTTGACCGGGCGCCCGCAAACGCGATCGGAATATCCGCTTTAATTGCGTGGCCGGCAGCGGCCTCCGGCGCCCGTATCGAGCCGCATTTCGCGACCCTACTGGTAGGAATGGAATAATGAGCGACAAGACCGTTGACAGTTCGAAGCGCCGCTTCTTGGTGGCGATGAGCTCGGCGGTGGGTGGCGTGGCCGTCGTCGGCGCCGCGACCCCATTCGTCATGAGCATGATGCCCTCGGCCCGAGCCCTGGCCGCCGGTGCGCCGGTGGAAGTGGACGTATCCAAACTCGAGCCGGGCGCCATGCTCACGGTCGAATGGCGCGGCAAGCCGGTCTGGATCGTCCATCGCACCCCGGAGATGCTCGACATGCTGGGCAAGATCGAAGACAAGCTCAGCGATCCCGCCTCCGATGTGAGCGCGCAACAGCCTGATTACTGCAAGAATCCCCAGCGCTCGATCAAGCCTGAATATCTGGTCGCAGTCGGCATCTGCACCCACCTCGGCTGCTCTCCCAGCTATCGCAAGGAAGTCGCCCCCGCCGACCTCGGACCCGACTGGCCGGGCGGATTCTTCTGTCCCTGCCACGGTTCCCGCTTCGACCTGGCTGCGCGGGTGTTCTCCGGTTCTCCGGCGCCGACCAATCTGGTCGTGCCGCCCCACCGTTATCTCGACGACACCACCATCCTGGTCGGCGAAGACCAGGCCGCCGCTTGAACCAAGGGGACATAGCCATGCAGAAGCTACTCACCTGGCTGGATGCGCGGTTTCCGCTCACCGCCAATTACAAGGCGCACCTCTCCGAGTACTACGCGCCCAAGAACTTCAACTTCTGGTACTACTTCGGCTCGCTGGCACTCTTGGTGCTGGTGATCCAGATCGTGTCCGGAATCTTCCTCACCATGAACTACAAGCCCGACGCCGAACTGGCGTTCGCGTCGGTCGAATACATCATGCGTGACGTGCCCTATGGCTGGTTGATGCGCTACATCCACTCCACCGGGGCCTCGGCATTCTTCGTGGTGGTGTACCTGCACATGTTCCGCGGCCTGATCTACGGTTCATACCGCCAGCCGCGCGAGCTGATCTGGATCTTCGGCATGCTGATCTACCTCACCCTGATGGCCGAGGCATTCATGGGCTACCTGCTGCCGTGGGGCCAGATGTCCTACTGGGGCGCCCAGGTGATCATCAACCTGTTCGCCGCCG
>CAZOZD010000126.1:0-6561 GCA_964584195.1 uncultured Burkholderiales bacterium | reverse complement strand
CCCATCTTGCGCCCGGGCCGGGCAGCCTCCTTGCCGTACAGGTGCAGCTTGACGCCGGGGTGGGCGAGCAGCCGTTGCCAGTCTGGCTGGGGTTGCCACAGGTCGCCGATCAGGTTGACCATGGCCACCGGGCTGAGCAGGCGGGTGTCGCCCGGCGGCAGGCCGGCCAGCATGCGCACCTGTTGCTCGAACTGGTCGGTGACGCATGCGTCCAGGGTGTAATGGCCGCTGTTGTGGGGACGCGGCGCCATCTCGTTGAACAGCACCCGGCCATCCCGCAGGATGAAGAACTCCACCGCCAGCACGCCGACATAATCGAGGCCGTTGGCCAGATCCGCGGCCATGCTCCGTGCCCGTCCGGCGACATTCTCCGGAACCCGGGCGGGGACCAGGCTGAGGTCGAGGATGCCGTTGCGGTGGCGGTTCTCGGCGAGCGGATAGAACGCGATCTCACCGTCGCGGTCGCGGGCGAGGATGACCGACACTTCCCGTTCCAGGTCGAGACGGGCCTCCAGGAGGCAGGGCGCGCCGCCCAGGCGGGCGTGGGCCTCGACCAGATCATCGAGGCTGTCGACCCGGGCCTGGCCCTTGCCGTCATAGCCCATGCGACGGGTCTTGAGCAGGGCGGGGCCACACACCTCGCTCCATGCATGCACCAGCCAGCCCTCGTCCTCGATGTTGGTGAACGGCGCCGTGTCGAGGCCGAATTCACGCGCGCGCGTCTTCTCCGTCAAACGGTCCTGCGCCACCGCCACCGCGTCGGCGCCGGGCGCGACGAAGCAATGCCGGGCCAGCATTTCCAGACTCTTTGCCGGCACGTTCTCGAATTCGGTGGTGACGGCATCGCACAGCTGGCCCATGTGCAGCAGGCTGACCGCGTCGTCATAGGCGGCCTTGAGGTGGATGTCCGCCACCTGGCCGGCGGGTGAGGCCGGATCGGGGTCGAGCACCACGACGCGATAGCCCATGACCCGCGCGGCCAGGGTGAACATGCGACCGAGCTGGCCGCCGCCGAGCACGCCGAGGCTGGCGCCGGGCAGCAGGGGTGTGCTCACGTCCCCGACTCCTCGTCCGGGAGCCGCATGGCCAATACGCTTTCGGTCTGCTCGCGGCGGAAAGTGAGCAGTCGCTCACCAATCTCCGGGTGCGGACCGGCCAGCAATGCCGCGGCGAACAGGGCGGCGTTGGCCGCGCCCGCCTCGCCGATGGCGAAAGTGGCGACCGGGATACCCTTGGGCATCTGGACGATGGACAGCAGCGAGTCGATGCCCTTCAGCGCCCGCGATTGCACGGGCACCCCGAGCACCGGCAAAGGCGTCTTGGCCGCCACCATGCCGGGCAGGTGGGCGGCGCCGCCGGCACCGGCGATGATGCATCGAAGACCGCGTCCGGCGGCGCTCGCGGCGTATTCGAACAACAGGTCGGGGGTGCGGTGGGCGGACACCACCCGTTTTTCGAACGGCACGCCGAGGCGGGTGAGCAGCTCGGCGGCATGACGCAGGGTGTCCCAGTCGCTGACGCTGCCCATGATGAGGCCGACCAGGGGGGGGGTGGGGACGGGATGAGGCATGATGGATCGGCTCGATCAGAATGGAAGTACAAGCCCGGGCCGGGCGGTGTTGAGTACACGGCGAAAATCGGCCTGGATGCGGGTAAGCGCCGCAGCGTCATCGGCCTCGAAGCGCAGCACCACCACTGGCGTGGTGTTGGACGGTCGCATCAGGCCGAAACCGTCCGGGTATTCGACGCGCAGGCCGTCCAGGGTGATGACCTCGAGCGCGCCCTCGAAGCGGGCCGTGGCGGTGAGTGCGGCGATCAGCCGGTGCGGCTCCCCCTCCGCCATGGCGATGTGCAGTTCGGGGGTGTTGACCGAGTCCGGCAGTCCGTTCAGGGCGGCGCCGGGATCGGCCTCGCGCGACAGGATTTCGAGCAGGCGGGCACCGGCGTAGAGGCCGTCGTCGAAGCCGTACCAGCGTTCCTTGAAGAACACATGCCCGCTCATCTCGCCGGCCAGCAGGGCGCCGCTCTCGCGCATGCGCGCCTTGACCAAGGAATGCCCGGTGCGGCACAGCTCCGGCTCGCCGCCATGGTTGCGGATCCAGGGCCCCAGCTTGCGGGTCGACTTGACGTCGTAGAGCACGCGCGCGCCCGGATTGCGCGCCAGGAGGTCGGCGGCGAACAGCATCAGCTGGCGGTCGGGATAGATGATGCGGCCCTCCCGGGTCACCACGCCGAGACGGTCGCCATCGCCATCGAAAGCCAGTCCGATCTCGGCCTCGCCGGCGGCCAGGTGGGCGATCAGGTCGGCCAGATTCGCGGGTACCGAGGGGTCGGGATGGTGGTTGGGGAAATGGCCGTCCACTGCGCAGTAGAGCTCGTCGACCTGGCAACCGAGAGCGCGGTACAGGGCCGGGGCATATGCGCCGGCCACGCCGTTGCCGCAATCGACCGCGATCCGGAGCGGCCGCGTGAGATGGATGTCGGAGGCGATGCGCTCGATGTAGGCCGGGCCGATGTCATGCGTGCGGTAGTGGCCCGCACCGCGCGCCAGATCGCCGGCCTCGATGCGCCGCCGCAGGGCCTGGATGGCCTCGCCGGCCAGGGTCTCGCCCTGCACCACCATTTTCAGGCCGTTGTAGTCGGGCGGGTTGTGCGAGCCGGTGAGCATCACCGCCGAGCCGGTGCCGAGGTGATGCGCGGCGAAATAGGTCATGGGGGTGGCCACCAGGCCCAGGTCGACGACGTCGACTCCGGCGGCGGTGAGACCGGCGCTGAGCGCGGCGCCCAGTTCCGGTCCGGACAGGCGGCCGTCGCGGCCGATGGCTGCCTCGTGCCCGCCCCGTTCCAGGATCAGGCTGCCCAGCGCCTGACCGATCCGGGTGACCGCATCTGCAGTGAGTGTGCGGCCGACGATGCCGCGGATGTCATAGGCCTTGAACAGTTCGGCGGGAAGCATGGCTCGATGGCAGAGCAACGGAAGCCGGATTATCGTGGCTTTCGCCGGGTCTGGCCAGTTCAGTCCGGAGGTGTGCTGCGGTTCGGGTGGGGGCTCGAGACACGCTACAAAAAAAGACGGCACCGATGAATCGGTGCCGTGCATAAAACCGCCGTTGCGGCGGTCAGGGAGGTAGGCTTCATTATGCCATAAACGGGTTATGTGTCTACAACCAAAGTAGTAATGGATATATGACTTTGGTATGAAATTACCAAGGGGCTACGCCACGGGCCGTGCCCGTCCACCGCTGGCCAGGGCGTAGATGGCCGGGATGACGAACAGGGTGAGCACGGTGCCGAAGCCGATGCCGCCGACGATGACCCAGCCGATGGCGGCGCGCGGTTCGGCGCCGGCACCGACGGCGAATGCGAGCGGCAGTGCGCCGAGGATGGTCGCGGCGCTGGTCATCAGGATGGGACGCAGGCGCAGCACTGCGGCCTCGCGCACCGCTTCCAGGCGGTCGGTGCCCTGTTCACGCAAGTGGTTGGCGAATTCGACGATCAGGATGCCGTGCTTGGTGATCAGGCCGACCAGCATCACCAGGCCGATCTGGCTGTATACATTGAGGCTGTTGCCGGTCCAGAGCAGGGCGGCCAGTCCCCCGGCGGCGGCCAGTGGCACGGTGAGCATGATGATGAACGGGTGGCGGAAACTTTCGAACTGCGCGGCGAGCACCAGATAGATGAACAGCAGGGCCAGCACGAAGGTGAGCACCATCTCGCCGCCGGTCTTCCTGAAGTCGCGCGACTGGCCTTCGAGATCGGTGCGGATCGGCAGCTCGATCTCGGCGGCGGCCTGTTCCATGTAGGCGATGGCTTCGCCCAGGCTGTAACCATCGGCCAGGTTGGCCGATACGATGGCGGCGCGCTGGCGGTTGAAATGGTTGAGTGTCTTGGCGGCCACGCCTTCCTCCAGACGTACCAGATTGGCGAGCGAGACCAGGCCGCCGTCGTGGCCGCGCACATGGATGGCCTGGATGTCCGCCGGGGTGGCGCGGGCGCTGGCGTCGAGCTGGACGATCACGTCGTACTGCTTGCCATCGCGCAGGAATCGGCTGACCGGCTTGCCGGCGAGCAGGCTTTCCAGTGTGCGTGCCACCGTCTCCACCTCGACGCCGAGTGCCACGGCCCGTTCGCGATCCACGCTCAGGCCGAGCTGGGGGGTGTCGAGCTTGAGGTCGGAATCGACCGCTTCCAGGCCGGGATTGCGGCGGGCCGCCTCCATCAGTTGTTCAGTCGCGGTCTGGAGGTCTTCCCAGCGCGCGGTCTGGACCACGAACTGCACCGGCGCAGCACGGCTCTGGTTGAGCGGCGGCCGCCCGGCGGCGTTGGCGCGCACGCCGTACAGTTCCCGCGCCATCGCCGGGCGCAGTGAGTCGATGATCGCCTGCTGGCCGCGCTCGCGTGCCTCCCAGGGCGCAAGCTGGGCGAACGCCACGCCGCGGGTGACGTCGTTGGGGCGCTGCAGGCCGGGCGCGGTGATGACGAATGCGGCGCGCACCTCGGGCACCTCCATGAGCATGGTTTCCACCCGCCGCATGTAGGCGTCGGTATAGGCCATGGTGGAGCCTTCCGGGGCCGTCACCGAGACGATGAACGAGCCACGGTCCTCGCGCGGCGCCAGTTCGTGTTGCAGCGCACCGAGCAGCCACCCGGCCGCCCCCAGTGCGAACAGAAGCATCGGCAGGGCGAGCCAGGTGTGGCGCAGGAAGGGCGCAAGCAGGCGACGATAGGCCTCGTTCATCCAGACGAAGCCGCGTTCGCTCCAGGCATACAGGCCGTGGTGACTGTGCGGCTTGAGCCAGCGGCTGCACAGCATAGGCGACAGGGTGAGGGCGACGAAGCCGGACACCGCCACGGCGGCGGCGACGGTGAGTGCGAACTCGGTGAACAGGCGGCCGACCTTGCCTTCCAGGAACGCCAGCGGGGCGAACACCGCCACCAGGGTGAGCGACATCGACACGATGGCGAATGCAATCTCGCGGCTGCCGCGCAGGGCCGCCTCGATGGGTTTCATGCCGGCCTCGATGTGGCGGTGGATGTTTTCCAGCATGACGATGGCGTCGTCCACCACCAGCCCCACCGCCACCACCAGCCCCAGGAGTGACAGGGTGTTGACCGAAAATCCCATGATCTTGAGGAAGATGAACGCGCCGATCAGCGACACCGGGATGGTGATCACCGGGATCAGTGTGGCGCGCACCCCGCGCAGGAACAGGAAGATGACCAGGGCGACCAGCACGAAGGCTTCGGCCAGGGTCTTCCACACCGCGGCGATGGAGGCCTCGATGAAGATCGACGAATCGAAGCCGATGGTGAGATTGGCACCTTCCGGCAGGCGCGCTTGCAGCTCGGGCAGGGTCGTCTTGACGGCTCGGGCGACGTCGAGGGTGTTGGCGGTGGACTGCTTGACGATGCCCAGACCCACCGCGGGGCGGCCGTTCACCTGCACCGCGTTGCGGTCGTCATCCGCGCCGAGGGCGACCCGGCCGATGTCACGGATGCGCACCGGATGGCCGTCGCGCTCGCCCACCACCACCCGGGCGAAGGCCTCCGGCGTGGTCAGCCCGGTCTCGGCCTGCACGGTGAATTCACGCAAGCGGCTTTCGATGCGACCGGCGGGCAGGTCGACATTCTGGCGTTGCAGGGCGCGCTCGACATCCTCGACGGTGACCCCGAGCGAGGCCATGCGGTCGGGGTCCAGCCACACCCGCATGGCGTAGCGGCGGCCGCCGCTGACCATCACCGTCGACACTCCGGGCAGGTTCTTGAGGCTGTCGACGACATGGCGCTCGGCGTAATCGGTCAGTTCGAGGGGGTTCATGCGGTCGCTGGTCAGGCCGATCCACAGGATCGCCTGGGCGTCCGCCTCGGCCTTGGCGACGATGGGCGCCTCCGCCTCGCGCGGCAGCCTGCCGCGCACCCGGGCGACGCGATCGCGCACGTCGCTGGCCGCTTCGTCGATGTCGCGGCTGGAAAGGAAGTTGATGGTGATCTGGGCCACCTGCTCGCGGGACACCGAGGTGAGCGTCTCCACCCCCTCGATGCCGGCCAGGGCGTCCTCCAGCGGCTCGGTGACCTGGGTCTCGATCACCTGCGCCGAGGCCCCGGGATAGACCACCCGCACCGACACCTGGGGCGCGTCGATGTCGGGGTATTCGCGCACCGTCAGGCGTTCGAAGGCCATGACGCCGAGCAGCACCAGCATCAGGCTCATCACCGTCGCCAGCACCGGGCGGCGGATGGAGATGTCGCAGAGGATCATGATGGATTCAAGAGCGTCACCGCTGCACCCGGCTTCAGGCGTTGCTGGCCGTCACGCACGATGACATCGCCGGCCTGGAGCGCGGCAGCGTCGCCGCGGGGGTGCACGTTCACCCAGCCGGCCTCGCGCCGGCCCAGGCTCACAGGCACCGGTTGGGCGCGGCCAGCCTCGATGCGGTACAGCATGAATTCGCCGCCGCGCGCCAGCACCGCTTCTTCCGGCACGCGCAGGCCGCCGGCGGTGGCCTGCTCGGCGAACACCCGCGCGAACATGCCGGGCCGGAGTGCGCCGTCGCGGTTGTC
>CAZOZD010000125.1:2092-6584 GCA_964584195.1 uncultured Burkholderiales bacterium | reverse complement strand
GGGCGCGGGCGAGGTTGACCATGGCGTCGGGGACCTTGGAGCTGAGCGGGAAGTCCTTGAGCAGGCGCAGTTGCGAGGCGGCGGCGTCGCGGAATTCGCCCAGCGCGAAATGGCTGAGGCCGAGCCAGTAATGGCCGTTGCTGGCCAGCGAGCCACCCGGGTGGAGGCGGAGGAATTCCTGGAAGCCGGTCACCGCATCGCGGTAGTTGCCGGCCCGGAACAGGGCCAGGGCGGCCTCGTAGCGTTTGCCTTCGGCTTCGAGGTCGACGGCGGCCGGAGCGGCCTGGGTCACCATGAGGCTGGCGGAGGGTTGCAGGCGAATCGCCTCTGCCGATGCGGGGGGCGGCCGGCTGGCAAGATCCTTGAGACGCTGGTCGATGTCGCGCAGGCGATCGTCGAAATCGGCGAACAGTTCCTTCTGGCGGCGGTCGGCGTTCTGCTGCACATGCGCCATTTCCTGCTGGCCGCCACGCAGGGCGGATACCTCTGCGCGCAGGGTTTCGACCTGGTTGAACAGGTTGATCAGGCCCGGATTCTGCGCCTGGGCTTCGATGCGGACCAGGCGTTCGCGAAGCTGCGTCAGTTCGCGTTGCAGGCTGGCGATCTCGGCAGCGGTGCCGGCGACCGGCGCAGGTGGGGTCTGCGCCCAGGCGCCGGTGCCGAGTGCGAGCAGGAGCAGATGGAGGGGGATGTGTTTCGTGTTCATTCGCCGTGATAGTGTATTTCAACCCGTCGATTCTGTGCCCAGGCTGCTTCGTTGTGACCTTCGGCGACGGGCTTTTCCTCGCCCAGGCTGACAGCCTCGATCTGGGCTTCGGCCACTCCCAGCAGCACCATGCCGCGCTGTACGCTTTCGGCCCGGCGCTGGCCCAGGGCCAGGTTGTACTCGCGGCTGCCGCGTTCGTCGGTATGTCCTTGCAGGATGACGCGCGCGCTCTGATGGGCCTTCAGGTAGGTGGCGTGTGCTTCGATGATGCCGCTGTATTCCTCGCGGATGGCGGCGCTGTCAAAATCGAAATGGATGATGCGCCTGGAGAGCAGACTGTCCGGATCCTTGAGCGGGTTCTTGCCGCCGGGGCCGCCTTCGCCGATCCGGCTGCCATCCGCGGTGACGCCCTGCAGTTGTTCGCCAGCGGGTGGCAGGGCATAGGTTTCCACGGTCTGGCCGGCACTGCCCGGAGCGGTTTCGACGCCTGGCGTTCCGGTCGCGTCCCTGGCCTGGGACGACTCGGTGGTCGGGGTTGCGGCCGGGCCGGCTGCGGCCTGGCCAGACTGGGTTCGGATGCCGACGCCACGGTCCTCGATGGGGACGTCCTTGGGCGTGTCGGCGCAGCCGACCAGCAGGACGCCGGCCAGCAGGGTGAATAGCAGCGGTCTGTGCATGGGGGGCTCCTTTGGGTTGGATATGGGGTGTTTGGTGGTGGGATTCATGGTGCCCAGGCCGGTTCGCGCATGTCACCCGACTGCGACAGGCGCTGCTTGACGCGCCCGTCGACGCTGACCGTGGCGAGTACGCCGCGGCCATTGACCAGGGTGGCATAGAGGATGGTGCGGCTGTTGTGGGCGAAACTGGGCGATTCGTCCTGGCGGGTGTCGGTGAGGATCTGGGTCTGGCCGGAGGCGAGCTCCATCACCGCGATGTGGTAGTTGCCCTCGCGCCGATGCACGTAGGCCAGCCATTTCCCATCCGGGGAGACCGCCGGGGAGACGTTGTATGCGCCGTTGAAGGTCAGCCGCCGGGCCTCGCCGCCGGCCACCGGCATGCGATAGATCTGCGGACTGCCGCCGCGGTCGGAGGTGAAGTAGATCCACTGCCCGTCCGGGCTGAACACCGGTTCGGTTTCCAGGGCGCCACTCCGGCTCAGGCGGGTGAGGCCGCCACCGTCAGCGTTGATCAGGTAGATCTGCGAGGTGTCGTCCTTGGACAGGACCACCGCCAGCCGGCTGCCATCGGGCGACCAGGCCGGCGCAGAGTTGGAGCCGCGGAAGTTGGCCAGTGTCTGGCGACGGCCGTCGGCCAGGCTCTGGATATAGACCACCGGCTTCTTCTGTTCGAACGATACATAGGCCAGGCGGGAGCCGTCCGGTGACCATGTCGGCGAGATGATGGGCTCGCGCGAGCTCATCACGGTGAATGCGTTGTGGCCGTCGACATCGGATACCTGCAGGGAGTAGCGGCCACCTTCGCGCAGCACATAGGCGATGCGGCCGCCGAATGCACCCGGCTCGCCGGTGAGCTTCTCGTAGACGATGTCGGAGATCTTGTGCGCCACCGCGCGCGCCAAGTGGGCCGGCACGGTGTAACGCATGCCGGCGAGCTGACGTTCGCGCACCACGTCATGCAGACGGAAGCGGATGTCGAGGCGGCCGTCGGCAAGGACCGTCATCTGGCCGACCACCAGGGCGTCGGCGCCCTTGCCACGCCAGAGTCCGTGGGGAATGGCCTGCTCGTCGCCGACACGGCCGTCCCCCGCGGGTTCGATCAGGCGAAACAGGCCGCTGCGGGCGAGGTTGTCGCGCACGATGGCGGCGGGGTCAGGGGTGCGGGCGGCGGGCGTGGCGGTGAACGGCGCGATCGCCACCGGGATGCGGCTGGCGGCGCCGCCGACGATCTCGATCGTCATCTGGGCGCGTGCGACCGGGGCGAAAAGTGCGCTCGCCAGGCTCAGGGGAAGGATGAGGGCGGCGAAGGCCCGAAGGATAGGCTGGATCATCCGGATACTCGAATCAGGCAAATCATTTTACATGCCAGGGGGTCACTGCGGCCGGAACCGCATTTCGATTTCGCGAAACTCCTGCGCTGCCTCGCGGTCGGGTGGCATGGGCAGGGGCGAGGCCTTGAGGATCGCGCGCTCGACTTCCTGGTCATAGGCGGGCTGGCCACCGGACCGGACCAGGGTGACCCGGATCACCTCGCCGTTTGGCAAGACCCGGACCCGGTAAATTGGTTCCGGATTGCCTTGCAGGGTGGGCGGCAGGCGGACGTGGCCCTGGATCTTGGCCTGGATACGGCCACGATAGTCCTCGACCATCCGTTGCCGTGCTGCCTGCGCCGCCGCCTGAGCGGCATGCGCCGCGTTGTGGGCGCGTTCTTCCTCGATCATGCGTTGTTCCATGGCCATTTCCGCCGCCAGTCGTTCGCGTTCCAGCCGTTCCAGCTGTTCCTGGGCCTGGCGGCGCAGCTCGGCAGCGCGACGTTCCTCCTCCAGACGGCGGGCCTCGGCCGCGCGCCGCTGTTCTTCCTGGCGCCGGACTTCTTCCTCCTGGCGGCGTTGGGCCTCCTGTCGCTGCTGTTCTTCGCGCCGGCGCGCCTCCTCGATCTGCTGGCGCTCGCGTGCCTGGCGCTCGGCCTCCTGCTTCGCCTTCAGGGCGATGTCGGGCGGTGGTGGCGGGGGTGCTTCGGCCGGGGCCGGCGGGGGTGGGGGCGGCACGGGGGGGGCGCTGGGTTCGGCGCTGGCGACCGGTTCGGTCTCCAGGGGCGCCGGTGGTTCAGGCAGCGCCTGCCACAGGTCGACGTATACCGGCACCGGCGGTAGGCTGGTCCAGGATACGCCGACCATCAGGGCCAGGCCGAACAGGACGTGCACCGCCAGGGCGAAGGCGCCGGCGGCGATCTGGCGGGCAGGGCTGCTCTGGATCACTGTCCGGCCGGTTGCACCAGCAGGCCGACCCGGGGTACACCCAGGCGCTGCAGGGTATCCATGACCTGCATTACCGTTTCGTAGCGCACCGCCCGGTCGGCGGAAATGACTACCGGCTGATCCGGCCGGATGGCCTGGCGGGCGTGGATGGCAGCGGCCAGGTCGGCGGCGGCGAGCGTTTCGCCCTCCTCGCCACTGGTGCGGTCACGCAGGCGCAGTCCACCGTCGGCCAGGATCACCACTTCGAGGGGGGCCGCCGGGGCCTGGCTGCTCTTGCCGACACTGGGCAGTTCGACCTGGGACGGGTTGATGAATGGCGCGGTGACCATGAAAATCACCAGCAGCACCAGCATGACGTCGATGTAGGGCACGACGTTGATCTGGTTCATCGCCTGGCGGGGGCGCCGGCGGATCATGGCGTGGCGTCCTTGTGGCGATGGATCTCGCTCTGGATGACGTTGGAGAATTCGTCCATGAACACGTCGAACTGGTTGGCGAGGCGGTCGATGTCGTGGGTGAAGCGGTTATAGGCGATCACCGCCGGGATGGCGGCGAACAGGCCGATGGCGGTGGCGATCAGCGCCTCGGCGATGCCGGGCGCCACCTGCGCCAGGGTCGCCTGGGCGACATTGGACAGACCGATGAATGCGTTCATGATTCCCCATACCGTGCCGAACAGGCCGACATAGGGCGAGACCGAACCCACCGTGGCGAGAAAGGGCAGGTGTGCCTCGAGTGCGTCCATTTCGCGCTGGTAGGCGGCGCGCATCGCCCGCCGTGAGCTCTCCAGAATGCTGCCGGGGTCGGCATTGCGCTGCTTGCGGCCCCTGTCGTAGACCTGATAGCCGGAG
>CAZOZD010000125.1:0-2037 GCA_964584195.1 uncultured Burkholderiales bacterium | reverse complement strand
CTCGGTGTGGCCCCCCCCCCAGAATTCGCGGTTGAAATCGGCAGCGTGGCGATGTTCGCGGCGCAGGGTCATGGACTTGTCGAAGATGACCCACCACGATGCGATCGAGGCCAACACCAGGAGCAACATCACGCCCTTGACGACCCAGCTAGCCTGGGCGATCAGGGCGAATACGGACAGGTCATGCGTGAGGCTGATTTCCATGGCGGTTCAATTCTTCAGTTTGCAGTAATGAGGCGAGATGGGCGGGAATGCGCGCCGGACGCAGTTCGGTGTGGGTCACGCAGGCCAGCCGGACACTGGCGCGCACCAGTTCCTCGCTGTCGCGCCACACCCCCTGGATGAGGTCCAGGCTGGCACGGCCGGCGCCGGCGAGGCTGCACTCGACCCGCAACAGGTCGTTGAAGCGGGCCGGGCGCAGGTAGTCCACTTCCACCCGGCGCACCACGAATACGACTCCATCGCGCGCTGCCAGTTCGGTCTGCTCGATGCCCAGGGCACGCAGCCATTCGCTGCGCGCGCGTTCGAGGAACTTGAGGTAGGTGGCGTAATACACCACCCCGCCGGCATCGGTATCTTCCCAGTACACCCGCACCGGCCAGCTGAACGCGGCCGGCTCATTCATCGAACAGCTCCGTGTTCTGCATGCGGGTGGGGGTGGAAAGACCGAAATGGCGGTATGCGAGTGCGGCCGCCACCCGGCCGCGCGGCGTGCGGGCGAGGAAACCCTGCTGGATCAGGTAGGGTTCCAGCACGTCCTCGATGGTGTCGGCCGACTCGCCGATCGCCGCCGCCAGGTTCTCCAGACCCACCGGGCCGCCGGAGAACTTTTCCAGCAGGGCCTGAAGTAGCTTGCGGTCCATGACATCGAGGCCGGCGGAATCCACCTCCAGCATCTTCAGCGCCGCGTCGGCAACCTGGACATCGATCTTGCCGCCGGCCTTCACCTCGGCCCAGTCGCGCACCCGGCGCAGCAGGCGGTTGGCGATGCGCGGTGTGCCGCGCGAGCGGCGGGCGATCTCCAGCGCCCCTTCCGGGCTGATCTCGATGTCGAGCAGGTGTGCCGAGCGGCGCACGATGTGAGTGAGCTCCTCGGCGTTGTAGAACTCCAGCCGGGCGACGATGCCGAACCGGTCGCGCAATGGATTGGTGAGCATGCCGGCGCGGGTGGTGGCACCAACCAGGGTGAAGGGCGGCAGGTCCAGCTTCACCGAGCGCGCAGCCGGTCCCTCGCCGATCATGATGTCGAGCTGATAGTCCTCCAGCGCCGGATAGAGGATCTCCTCCACCACCGGCGAGAGGCGATGGATCTCGTCGATGAACAGCACATCGCGCGGCTCCAGGTTGGTGAGCAGTGCCGCGAGATCCCCCGCCCGCTCGAGCACGGGGCCGGATGTGGTGCGCAGGTTCACCCCCATCTCCTTGGCGACGATGTGCGCCAACGTCGTCTTGCCCAGTCCGGGCGGGCCGAACAGCAGGACATGATCGAGCGCCTCGCCGCGCTTTCGGGCCGCGGTGATGAAGATCTCCAGCTGCTCGCGGGCACGCGCCTGGCCGACATAGTCGGCCAGCTTCTGCGGCCGCAGGGCGCGCTCGAACACCTCCTCTTCCTTGTGGGCGGGGGCGGGCGAGATCAGACGGTCGGGTTCGAGCATGGTGGAATGGGCGAATGCATGGGCGCCGATAAATCCGGCAATGATACCCCAGCCGACGCATTGCCGCCTTGCACCGCCGCAGCGCGCAGCTGCCATGGCGGGGTAGAATTCATTCTGCCCGCCCAATTTGCGTACTCTGCCCAAGAGGTCTCATGGCCAATCCCGCAATCGTTTCCCCCTTCGGCGCTGCGGACTATCTGCGCTGGGAGACCGAACAACCGGAAAAGCATGAATACGTGGCGGGCGAAGTGTTCGCCATGGGCGGGGCCTCCAGGCGGCATGCGACGGTTTCGATGAATCTGGCCGCAGCGCTCTCCCAGTCTCTTGAACCCAGATTATCCATTAGCCATTCTGCAGCCCATGGATGACGGGCGGAGCCGAG
>CAZOZD010000124.1:0-6626 GCA_964584195.1 uncultured Burkholderiales bacterium | reverse complement strand
ACAGGCCGTAGCTGGCCGGAAACGGCGGCTTGAAGCGCGGCTGGCCTTTCTTGCCTTCCAGGGATTCGAGCAGCGCGGTCTCCTCGCCGCATACATAGGCGCCGTAGCCGTGATGGGCGTGGATGTCGAAATCCCAGCCGGAACCGCAGATGTTGCGGCCCAGATAGCCGGCGGCGCGCGCCTCTTCGAGCGCCTTTTCCCAGCTCTGGTAGAGCTCGAAGATCTCGCCGTGGATGTAGTTGTAGCCGGCCCGGGCCCCCAGGGTGTAGCCGGCGATGAGCATGCCTTCGATCAACTGGTGCGGGTTGAATTCGAGGATGTCGCGATCCTTGAAGGTGCCCGGCTCACCCTCGTCGGTGTTGCATACGATGTACTTGTCGCCGGCGAAGCCGCGCGGCATGAAGCTCCACTTCAGGCCGGTGGGGAAACCCGCGCCGCCGCGGCCGCGCAGGGCGGAGATCTTGACCTCTTCGATGATCCGTTCGGGCGGCATCCTGTCGTCGAGGATCTTCTTCAGCGCCGAATAGCCGCCGTTCGCCTCGTAGGTGAGCAGAGAAGCCGGATTGGGATGATCCAGGGTCCACAGGCAGACCTTGTTGCCGGGCGTGAGCAGGCTCATTTCAGTTCATCCAGCAGTTTGTCCACCGTCTCCGGGCTGAGGCGGGTGTGCATCTTGTGGTTGTTGTGCAGGCAGAGCGGGCCACTGCCGCAGGTGCCCATGCACTCGCCCTCCCTGAGGGTGAAGCGGCCGTCCGCGGTGGTCTCGCCGAAACCGATGCCCAGACGGTTCTTCAGATGTGCGGCGATGTCATCGGCACCCTGCAGCTGGCAGGGCAGGTTGGTGCACAGGGTGATCTTGTGCCGGCCGCAGGGGCTCAACTCGTACATGTTGTAGAAGGTGGCCACTTCATACGCGGCGATGGCTGGCATGCCGAGGTAATCGGCGACGAACTCGATGGTCTCGGGGGCAAGCCAGCCCTTTTCGGTCTGGGCGATGCGCAGCGCGCCCATCACCGCCGACTGCCTGTGTTCGGCCGGGTATTTGGCGACTTCGCGGTCGATCTGGGCGAGTGATTCAGCGGAAAGCATCAGCGGTCAATGTCCCCAAAAACGATGTCCATGGTGCCGATGATGGCCACCACGTCGGCGATCATCAGGCCGCGCGACATCTCGTCCATGGCGGCCAGATGCGAAAAACCCGGGGCGCGCAGCTTCATGCGGTAGGGCTTGTTGGCGCCGTCCGAGACCAGGTATACGCCGAACTCGCCCTTGGAATGCTCGATCGCCGCATAGGCCTCGCCTTCCGGCACGTGCATGCCCTCGGTGAACAGCTTGAAATGGTGGATCAGCTCTTCCATCGAGCCCTTCATCCGCTCGCGCGCCGGCGGGGCGATCTTGTGGTTGTCGATGATCACCGGGCCAGGGTTCCGTTTCAGCCAGTCGACACATTGCTGGATGATGCGGTTGCTCTGCCGCATCTCCTCGACACGGACCAGGTAGCGGTCGTAGCAGTCGCCGTTCTGGCCGACCGGGATCTCGAAATCGAGCCGGTCGTACACGGCATAGGGTTGCAGGCGGCGCATGTCCCAGGCTACCCCGGAGCCGCGCAGCATGGGGCCGGTGAAGCCGAGCGCCTTGGCGCGTTCGGCGTCGACCACGCCGATGCCCACGGTGCGTTGCTTCCAGATCCGGTTCTCGGTAAGCAGGGTTTCGTACTCGTCGATGCAGGCCGGGAAGCGGCGGGTGAAATCATCGACGAAATCGAGCAGGCTGCCCTCGCGGTTGGCGTTCAGGCGCCTGCATTCAGCCTCGGTCTTGTACTTGTTGGGCGTGTACTTCGGCATGCTGTCGGGCAGATCGCGGTACACGCCGCCGGGGCGGTAATAGGCGGCATGGACGCGGGCGCCGGTGACCGCCTCGTACATGTCCATGATGTCCTCCCGCTCGCGGAAGGTGTACAGGAACATGGTCATGGCGCCGATGTCGAGGCCGTGCGTGCCCAGCCAGAGCAGGTGGTTGAGGATGCGGGTGAGCTCGTCGAACATCACCCGGATGTATTTCGCCCGCTCCGGCACCTCGATGCCCAGCAGCTTCTCGATCGCCATGACGTAGGCGTGCTCGTTCTGCATCATCGACATGTAGTCGAGGCGATCCATGTAGGGCACGGATTGCAGGAAGGTGCGGGTCTCGGCCAGCTTTTCGGTGCCGCGATGCAACAGGCCGATGTGCGGGTCGGCGCGCTCGATCACCTCGCCGTCGAGTTCAAGCACCAGACGCAACACGCCATGCGCGGCCGGATGCTGGGGACCAAAATTCAACGTGTAATTACGAATCTCAGCCACGGCCAGCCTCTCCGTAGTTTTCCTCGCGCACGATGCGCGGCGTCACCTCGCGCGGCTCGATGGATACCGGCTGGTAGATCACCCGTTTCTGTTCGGGGTCGTAGCGCAGCTCGACATGACCGGAGATGGGGAAGTCCTTGCGGAACGGGTGGCCGACGAAGCCGTAGTCGGTGAGGATGCGGCGCAGGTCGGGGTGGCCTTCGAAAACGATGCCGTAGAGGTCGAACGCCTCGCGCTCGAACCAGTTTGCGGCCGGCCATACATCGACCAGCGAGGCGATCAGGGGCAGTGCGTCATCCTCGCAGAATGCGCGCACGCGCAGGCGGTGGTTCTTCACCACCGACAAGAGGTGCAGGACCACGGCAAAACGCTTGCCCTGCCAGGCGCCGTCCTTGTAGCCGGAGTAGTCGATGCCGCACAGGTCCATCATCAGGTCGAAGCGCAGTCCGGGATCGTCGCGCAGGGTGTGGGCCACCTCCAGCCAGTCGGCGGCGGCAACCTCGATGGTGGCCTCGCCGAGCGCGACCCGGCGGGCGACGATGCGCTCGCCAAGGACGTCCTCGACGCGCGCGAGCAGGTTTTCCGGGGTCAGCGGCATGGACGTCCTTCAGCGGGCAATGGTGTGGGTGCGGCGGATCTTGTTCTGCAACTGCACCAGGCCGTAGAGCAGGGCCTCGGCGGTGGGCGGGCAGCCGGGCACGTATACATCGACCGGGACGATGCGGTCGCAGCCGCGCACCACGGCGTAGGAATAGTGATAGTAGCCGCCGCCGTTGGCGCAGGAGCCCATCGACAGCACCCAGCGGGGTTCGGCCATCTGGTCGTACACCTTGCGTAGCGCCGGCGCCATCTTGTTGGTCAGCGTGCCGGCGACGATCATCAGGTCGGACTGCCTCGGGCTGGGGCGGAAGACGATGCCGAAGCGGTCGAGGTCATAGCGCGCGGCGCCGGCCTGCATCATCTCGATGGCACAGCATGCGAGGCCGAAGGTCATCGGCCAGAGCGAGCCGGTCTTGGCCCAGTTGATGACCTGGTCGGCAGTGGTGGTGACGAAGCCCTTTTCCAGGACGCCCTCGATCATTCCCATTCCAGCGCCCCCTTCTTCCATTCGTAGATGAAGCCGACCACCAGGATGCCAAGGAACATCACCATTGCCCAGAATCCGAACGCGCCGATCTCTTCGAGCACCACCGCCCAGGGAAACAGGAAGGCGATCTCCAGATCGAACAGGATGAACAGGATGGCGACCAGGTAGTAGCGCACGTCGAACTTCATGCGCGCGTCCTCGAAGGCTTCGAAGCCGCATTCGTAGGGGGAGTTCTTCTCCGCGTAGGGCCGGCTGGGTGACAGGACAAAGCCGGCCACGATGGGGCCGATGCCCACCGCCAGGCCAACCAGAATGAAGAGCAGGATCGGGAAGTAGTTTTCGAGCATTTTTTACGCAACGAGCCCCAAAAACCCCGGTCGGCTACCGAGGGCATCGCAGTGTAGGGGGCGCCTGTCCGTGGTGTCAAGCCGTGCGGTCGGTTCAAATAATAATAAAAACAATGGCTTGTAACTTTGTTTAAGCGGTCATAAATAGATTCGATGGAATCAATGCACGCGGTTCGGGGCCTGGGTGCGCCTGAGGATGATTGCGTAGACGATCACGTAGACGATCAGATTGATCAGCAGCAATGCGGCGCCGAGCATTGTCTGGAGGGCGGGGGTGAGTCCGTCCGGATACAGTGCGTGCAGCAGGTAGTGCTGGATGAAATCGCCTTCGTAGCCGGCCTCGCCGGCACGCCGGCGGAGGGTGTTTTCCAGGGGTGTGAGCGGGCAGATCCCCGCGCTGAACTCGATCCATGCACCCCACGCCACGGCCGGCAGGTGCAGGGCCGGCCACCAGCGCCAGCGCAACGCGCCGAGCCCGCCCAGCAGGGCGAACAGGACGAAGCCGAGGTGCAGCCCCAGGACCAGGTTGGCGAGCAGGCCGTAGAGCACCGGACAGTCGTCGCAAGGGCTTATTTCAGCAGGGCCGGGGTCATGGCCGCCTTGAGATGGAACGATGCATCGCCGGGCGCCCGCCTGAGCCAGGTGAGGCTGCCTTTCTTGAGCTCCATGTAGCCGGCCTGTCCGGTGAGCAGGTGCGCGGCAGCCTGGCCGAGGGTGGGCTGGTGGCCGACCAGAAGAACGCAGCCGGTGGCGTTCGTGCCGCCGGCTGCGGTGAGGATGGCTTCGGGCGCGGCCCCGGGGGCGATGTTCGGCACGGTTTCGAAGGTCCGGCCCAGACCTTGCGCGGTCTGTTGTGCGCGCACCGCCGGGCTGACCAGGATGCGGGTGTCGGAGGGCAGGAGCGCGTCGAGCCAGCGGCCCACGCGTTCGGCCTGGCGGCGGCCCTTGGCGGTAAGCGCCCGGGCCAGGTCGTCGAGGCCGTCCTCGGCCTCGGCGTGGCGCCAGAGCACGATCTCCAGCGGGGCATGAGGGTCGGTCATGGGGTTCTCCTTGGTGGGTTCAGATGGGCAGGAACACGAAGCTAGCGGTGCTGTGCAGTACCCGGGTGATGGCGCGGTTGCTCTTGTCCTCGATGATGATCGCGATGAGGTCCTGGGTGGCGATCAGCTTGCCGAATTCGCGTTCGAAGCTGAGGTTGCGCGGCTCGCCGTCCAGGCTGTTGCTGAGCAGGAACAGTTCGCCATTGCCGCGTCGGGCCTGGCCGAGCTTCCAGGCCGCGGTCTCGATGTTGCGGGCGCTGTTGTACAGCTTTTGCGGGTCGAGCCGGTCGGTGAGAAAAAACTCCCGCCGATATTCATACGAGGCCAGGATCATTACCGTCAGGCCGCGCATGAATGCGTGCACCCGGTCGCCCGTGTGGGCCTCGTCGAATGCGGCGCGAAAACGGTCTTCCCAGCGACCCGGGGGAGGGTTTTCCGGGGTCCATTGCTCGATGTCGGCGAAGATGCGCGCGCTGGCTTCCTCGGCGCTGGCCAGCCCCGCCTTGCGGAACTCCTGCGGATTGCGGCGATAGAGTTTGAGGCTGATGCGGCGCAGGGTCTCGATGGCTTCCGCCCGGACTAGTTCGCTGACCAGATCGACATCGCTCTTGGCCAGGTTGGTGAGTGTGTACGACCGTGCCGTGGAACGGCCATCCTTGTGCTGGATCGGTGGCGCGGCGCAGCCGGCGAGGGTCAGTCCCAGAACAAGGCCGAGCAGGGTGGTGATGGCCGGTCGGAGGTTCGGCATGCGGGATCCAGGCGAGGGTGATGGCCTGATTCTAGCCGTCCGGGCCAGCTTCGGGTAGTCGCTGCGTGAGACTCGCGCAGCGGCAGGAACATTCCCGGCGCGCCTGTTCATTCCTTGTGAATCAAGGATTTGCAAATGGGTCAAAACATCGAAAAACTTTATTTGCAAATAAATAACTTGGATCGTTGTTCTTCCGGTGTGCGTGTTACGATGCGCGCCCGACTTGCAGGACCGGCGTGGTTTGCAGTCGGCTCGCACTGATTTTCCCTGATCCATACGAAGGAGCCAGCATGTCCCGACTCGTCAAGCCGCACGGTGGTGGCGAACTCAAGCCCCTCCTGCTCGAGGGCGAGGCGCTTGCCGCCGAGAAGGCCCGCGCCCAGTCCCTGAAACAGATCAAGATGTCCTCGCGCGAGACCGGCGACCTCATCATGATGGGCATCGGCGGCTTCACCCCGCTCGACGGTTTCATGATGCACTCCGACTGGCAGGGCATCTGCGACGGCTACAAGATGGCCAACGGCCTGTTCTGGCCCATCCCGGTCACCCTCTCCACCGACGACGAGGACGTCAAGGCCGGTGACGAGGTGGCCCTGATGAGCGACTCGGGCGAGCTGATGGGGACCATGAAGATCACCGAGAAGTACAGCATCGACAAGGCGCACGAGTGCATGCAGGTGTACAAGACCACCGACACCGAGCACCCCGGCGTCAAGATGGTCATGGCCCAGGGCAAGTACAACCTGGCCGGCCCGATCAAGGTGCTCTCCACCGGCGGATTCAAGGAGAAGTACGGCGAGCAGTTCATGACGCCGGCCGAAACCCGCGCCAGGTTCGAGGCGATGGGCTGGAAGCGCGTTGCCGCATTCCAGACCCGCAACCCCATGCACCGCTCGCACGAGTACCTGGCCAAGATCGCCATCGAGACCATGGATGGCGTGCTGGTGCATTCCCTGCTGGGCGCCCTGAAGCCGGGCGACATTCCGGCCGAAGTGCGTTCCGAGGCGATCGCCACCCTGATCGACAACTACTTCGCCCCCAACACCGTGATCCAGGCCGGCT
>CAZOZD010000123.1:0-6778 GCA_964584195.1 uncultured Burkholderiales bacterium | reverse complement strand
TGATGCTGGGTGGGCGGTATGCGGAAATGTGGCGTTTGCAACTGCGTCAGGGGGATGTGGGCGACACGGCTACAGCAGGCTCAACTGCTGTGGCCGTCCAGGCACCCTGAAACGGGAGCCGTCGAGGGGCGGTGGTGCGCTGAAGCCGAGCCGGGCGCGGGTGCGTTCGAAACGTTTCCGGATCAACTCCGCGTAGGGTCCGGTGCCGGTCATGCGCTGGCCGAAGCGGGCGTCATGGTCCTGGCCGCCGTGACAGTCGCGCAGGCGGTTGAGGATGCGTTCGGCCTTGTCCGGGTAGTGTGTGATGAGCCATTCCCGGAACAGTTCGGCCACCTCCAGGGGCAGACGCAGCAGGGTGTAGCGCGCGTCCATGGCGCCGGCGTCGCGCGCCGATTCGAGCAGACTCTCCAGCTCGGCATCGTTGAGGAAGGGGATGACGGGCGCGGTCATGACCGTGACCGGGATGTCGGCCGCGGCAATACGCCGGATGCATTCGAGACGTCGTTGGGGGGCGGCGGCGCGCGGTTCCATGCGCCGGGCAAGCTCGCGATCCAGGGTGGTGAGCGAAATCCCCACCTGGACCAGATTGCGCCGGGCGAGGTCGGCGAGGAGGTCGATGTCGCGTTCGATCAGCGCCGATTTGGTGATCACGGTGAGTGGGTGCTCGAATTCGCTCAACACCTCCAGAAGGGTGCGCGTGATGCGGAGGCGGCGTTCACCCGGTTGCCAGGCGTCGGTGTTCGAGCCCAG
Source organism: uncultured Burkholderiales bacterium (assembly GCA_964584195.1). Classification (GTDB taxonomy): domain Bacteria; phylum Pseudomonadota; class Gammaproteobacteria; order Burkholderiales; family Thiobacillaceae; genus CAZOZD01. The sequence continues at coordinate 6,028 of CAZOZD010000123.1, read as the reverse complement.
GGCGATGGGGGCGACCGTGTAGCCGGGACGGGACAGTTCGGCGCGCAGGCGCTCCGCCGCGTCCGGCTTGTATACGAGGCGGGTTTCGAAGTCGAGCCCGGGCGAGAAATCGAGCCAGGCGTGCGAGGGCCGGGCATAGCAATAGATGCAGCCGTGCTCGCAGCCACGGTAGGGGTTGATCGAGCGGTCGAACGGGATATCTGGTGAATCGTTGCGGGTGATGACCGTGCGGCTGGCGTCCGGCTGCCATTGGCTGGCCGGGCGGGCAGGGGCGGCTGCATCCGCCCAGCCGTCATCGAATGCCTCCCGCTGCTGCGCGGCGTAGCGCGGATCGGGGTTGGACAGCGCGGCCCGGCCGCGTGGCGGTTCCGGTCCGCGCTTCATCGCCGGAAGGGTTCAGCCCACCACTTGGTAGTACAGGTTTTGCGGATGATTGGCCTGGGCGAAGAAGAACCAGCGTTCGAACAAGAGGCCGATGTACTGGACCACGAAAGCGGCGAGCAGCAGGCCGGCGCTGCCTGAGGCCATGCCGAGCCAGAGCAGGCCAACCGGCAGGACGAATGCGAGGAGGATGAAGATCCATTTCACTGCGCGCAGGAAGGCCAGGGTACGGCCGTGAAAATATTCGCGGGTGTTGTAGCTGCCGCCCATCATGCCCATCGAACGCTGGCGTACCTGGGTGTGGCGCACGCCGATTGCGGTCTGCACGGTGGAGATGCGCTTGATGCGGGCATTGCGCAGCAGGGCCGCGGCGCGCGTGGCCAGCCCTGCAAGGGTGAGTGCGATCGCCCAGCCGCCATAGAAAGGCAGCAGCTCGGGGGCCTTGAGTCCGGCATAGGCGCTGGCCAGGGTGAACCCGGAGGCACTGCCGAGCAGGAAGAAATTGACCACGGTGAGCGGTGTGGCCCATTCCTGGAGGAACTTGAGCGCGGCGTAGATCATGCCGGTGGCGACGAACAGCGCGACACAGGCCGCGGCGGTGAGAATGCCGACCACCAGCGGCACCTGGCCGGCCAGGCCCCAGCCGAACAGGTCGGCATCGAGGGCGAACAGGTTGACGAGGCTGTAGACGAACAGCAGCGCCATGACCAGCGGCATGGCGATCAGCTCGCGCGACAGCCAGGAGGTGCGCCACTGGGTGATGCCGCGCCAGGCGCGGGTGATGAAATAGGAGGGCTTGCCGAGGTGGAACACCGCCGCGCCCAGGCCGGCCAACATGAACAGCAGGCTGAGGGCGCCACCGAGGGCGAAAAAGCCGCTGTCCTGGGCCGGCAGAACACCTACCATGGCGTAGCTCTGGCTGGCGAACAGGGCGAAGAACAGACCCTGGCCGGCACCGATCAGGGTGGTGAGGAAGATCACGGAAAAAGCGGGATTCATCGAAAACTAACTCCGTTGGAAACCTCCCCCTTCAGGGGGAAAATCTGACACGGGGGAGGCGTAACCTCTTCCGTATTGTTTCGCCCGGCGGGTCCGGGCGTGGATTGAAACATCGTTCAATACTCCAGTTTTCACCAACCCTCTCCCGGAGGGAGAGTGTGCCCCGAAGGGGCGGATGAGGGAGGCTGTGGCTCGGTCCCTCACCCCCGGCCCCTCTCCCGGCGGGAGAGGGGAGTGTCTTACATGAGCCAGTCGTCGAGCGAGCTGTCCTTGCTCGTTTCATGGCGGATGTCTTCCTTCCTGAGCGGGTTGTCGGAGCGCACCAGCTCGTCCTCGTGGATGCGCAGCTTGGTCTTGCGCCGGGGCAGGTAATGGTTGGCCGGCTTGGTGCCCCACTCCGGCATGAGCTGGTAGCCGCCGTTCTCGCGGATCGCCAGCGACACCTCCGAATCCGGATCGTGCACGTCGCCGAACAGGCGCGCGTTGGTGGGGCAGGAGATGACACAGGCCGGCTTGCGGCGATCCTCGGGAATGCTCATGTCGTAGATGCGGTCGACGCAGAGGGTGCATTTCTTCATCACCTTCTGGTCCGCGTCGAACTCGCGCGCGCCGTAGGGGCAGGCCCAGGAGCAATACTTGCAGCCGATGCACTTGTCGTAGTCCACCAGGACGATGCCGTCCTCGGCGCGCTTGTGGCTGGCGCCGGTGGGACACACCGGCACACAGGGGGCGTCCTCGCAATGCAGGCAGCTCTTGGGGAAGTGCAGGGTTTCGGTGCAGGGGAACTCACCCACCTCGTAGGTCTGCACCCGGTTGAAGAAGGTGCCGGTGGGATCCTTGCCATAGGGGTTGTCGTCGAACAGGGGACCGGCCTTGCCGGAGGTGTTCCACTGTTTGCACGAGGTCACGCAGGCGTGGCAGCCGACGCATACGTTGAGATCGATGACCAGGGCGAGTTGGGTCATTTCGCGCCTCCCTTGGTGAATCGGCCGGCGAAATAGTTCTGCCACGGTCGCCGCGGTGGGGTACCGGGCGCGGGCGGTGTCGGTGCGAACTGCGGCCAGGTTTCCGCCGGCTCGTCCGCGGCGGCCTTGTGGATGCGCACGCGGACGTCGTACCAGGCCGCCTGGCCGGTCACCGGATCGGAGTTGGAGACGTGCGCGCCGGCGTCGTGGGCGGGCAGTTCCTCGCTGATGACGTGGTTGAGCAGGAAGCCCTGCTTCGCCTCGTTGGCATCGGGGGAAAGGTTCCAGGCCCCGGCGGCCTTGCCGATGGCGTTCCAGGTCCACACCGTGCCAGGTTCCACGGCCTCGGACAGGCGCGCCAGGCAGCGTACCTTGCCCCACTGCGATTCGACCCAGATCCAGTCGTCGTCGCGGATGCCCTGTGCGGCGGCGGTCTTCGGGTTGACGTAGAGGTAGTTGTAGGCGTGGATCTGCCTCAGCCAGGCGTTCTGGCTGTCCCAGGAGTGGTACATGGCCATCGGCCGCTGGGTCACGGCGTTGAGCGGATATTTGTGCTTGTCGGAGAGCTGCGCTTCGAGCGGCTCGTAATAGAAGGGCAGGGGGTCGAAATAGGTCTCGATGCGCTTCTTCAGGTGCGCCGGCGGCTGGCGGCCATGGCTCTTGCCCTGGGCGGCGAGACGGAATTTCTGCAGCACCTCGGAGTAGATGTGCACGTTGATCGGCTCGGCGTGGCGGGTCATGCCGTGTGCCTGGGCCCATTGCAGGTAACCCTGGTTCCAGTTGCGCATGTACTGGTAGGACTTGGGCAGGTGGTAGTGATAGACGCAGTCGTTCTTCTCGTACATCTGCCACTGGTTGGGGTTGGGCTCGCCCTTCATGTGCTTCTCGCCGCCCTTGCCGCGCCAGCCGGCGAGGAAGCCGATGCCGGAGCCGGGCGCGGTCTCGAAGTTGACGATGAAGTCGGGATAGTCGCGGTACTTGCGGCGTCCTTCCGCATCCACGAATGCGGGCAGCTTGAGGCGCGTGCCCAGTTCGATCAGCACCTCCTGGAAGGGCTTGCATTCGCCGGTGGGCGGCAGCACCGGGATGCGCACCGAGTCGACCGGGCCATCGAACTCGGAGATCGGCCGGTCGAGCATGGACATCACGTCGTGCCGCTCCAGATAGGTGGTGTCGGGCAGCACCAGGTCGGCGAAGGCCACCATCTCGGACTGGAATGCGTCGGCGACGACGATGAACGGGATCTTGTATTCGCCGTCCTCGTCCTTGTCGTTGAGCATCTTGCGCACCTCGGCCGCGTTCATGGTCGAGTTCCAGCTCATGTTGGCCATGAAGATGAACAGGGTGTCGATGGGATAGGGGTCGCCGCGCCAGGCATTGGTGATGACGTTGTGCATCAGGCCATGCACGGACAATGGATATTCCCAGGAGAATGCCTTGTCGATGCGCACCGGGTTGCCCTCTTCGTCGACGAAGAGGTCATCCGGGTCGGCCGGCCAGCCCAGCGGCATGCCGTTCAGGGGAGTGTCGGGCTGGACGTCGGCGGGCGACTTCGGCGTCTTGGGGCACGGGGGGATGGGGCGCGGGAAGGGCGCCTTGTGGCGGAAGCCGCCCGGCCGGTCGATGGTGCCGAGGATGGACATCAGGATGCCCAGCGCGCGGATGCTGTGAAAGCCGTTGGAATGCGCCGCCAGGCCGCGCATGGCGTGGAATGCGACCGGGTTGCCGGTCACGCTCTTGTGCTCGTTTTCCCAGACGTCGGTCCAGGCGATGGGCAGCTCGATCTTCTGGTCGCGCGCGGTCACTCCCATCTCGTGGGCCAGGCGGCGGATGGTCTCGACCGGGATGCCGGTGATGCCGGCGGCCCATTCCGGCGTGTACTGCTCGACCCGCTCCTTGAGCAGCTGGAATGCGGTTTTCACCGGCGTGCCGTCGGGCAGCGTGAACTCGCCGAGCAGGAAGGGGTCGACGCCGGGGGTCATGCTGCCCACCGGCTGGTTCATCTCGCGGTCCCACCAGAGCTTGTTCTGGGGGTCGAAACAGCCTTCCTCGGGTGGCACCTCGAAGCGCACGAACATGCCGTATTCGGGGCTGGCCGGGTCCAGGTTCACGAGCTCGGCGGCATTGGAATACTTGACCAGGAAATCGCGGTCGTAGAGGCCCTGCTTGAGGATCTCGTGGATCAGCGCCAGGAGCAGCGCCCCGTCGGTGCCCGGCTTGATCGGCACCCACTCGTCGGCGATGGCGGAGTAGCCGGTGCGCACCGGGTTGATGGAGATGAATCGGCCGCCGTTGCGCTTGAATTTGGACAGGGCGATCTTCATCGGATTGGAATGATGGTCCTCGGCGGTGCCGATCATCACGAACAGCTTGGCGCGGTCCAGATCCGGGCCGCCGAATTCCCAGAACGAGCCGCCGATGGTGTAGATCAGACCGGCGGCCATGTTCACCGAGCAGAAGCCGCCATGCGCCGCGTAGTTGGGCGTGCCGTACTGGCGCGCGAACAGGCCGGTCAATGCCTGCATCTGGTCGCGGCCGGTGAACAGTGCGAATTTCTTCGGGTCGGTGGCGCGCAGATGACGCAGGCGATCTTCGAGGATGGCGAATGCCTCGTCCCAGGAAATGGGCTCAAACTCGCCGGCACCCCGCTCGGCGCCGGCCTTGCGGCGCAGGGGCCGGGTCAGGCGCGCCGGCGAGTACTGCTTCATGATGCCGGAAGAGCCCTTGGCACAAAGCACACCCTGGTTGAGCGGGTGATCCGGGTTGCCTTCGATGAAGCGGACCTCGCCGTCCTTCAGGTGCACCTTGATGCCGCAGCGGCAGGCGCACATGTAGCAGGTGGTGGTGCGCACTTCCTCATGCGCGGCCTTGTCGGCGTCTGTCGCGCCGGACTGGGCGTGTTCGTGACTCATGGCTTGATCCGTGTGTGCGCGCCTGGCCGGGACCAGGGCGCTATATTAGCGATTGCGAAGATGCTGATTTTCTCATTATCGAGCGGCTTGCGCCAGATCGGCACCGACCGTGGCTGGCGGACGTGAACTCCGGAGCGGGGCGTCCATGCCTCGACGCAATTCCTCCGGTTCGCCCCGCTTTGGATTGGAAGGACGCCCGGGATTGGGGGCGCTCAGCCAACGGCTGGGGCGGATGAACCTGAAAACCGCAGTCCAACCCCGGTTTCGGCTCGATCAGAACAGTTCCACGGTCTTCTCGCCGGCCTCGCCGTCGCTGACCAGGCCGGCGTCGATCAGCTCGGTGTGGTCGCATACCCGGTCGCGACCGTTGGTCTTGGCGAATTCCAGAGCGGCGCGGGCGTGCTCGATGATCTCGCGGGGCAGGCGGTCGTGGTGCATGGCGCAATAGCCCAGGCTGATGCTGAGCCGGCCGGGTTCGAATTCAATGCTGTTGAATTGCTGGCGCAGGCGTTCGCATACCTCGCGCACCATTTCCGGCGGGGTGTCGAAGAGCAGGAAGGCGAATTCGTCGCCGGTCTGGCGGAACACCGGGTCGCCTTCATGCAGAGATTCCAGGAGCAGGGCGGCGGTGCGGCACAGGACACGGTCTGCGACGAGGTGGCCGTGCCGGGCATTGATGTCGCTGAAATGGTCGATGTTGAGCAGCACCAGGTAGTCGGCATTGCCTTCCTCGCGGTAGCGACGGCCGTGCAGGCGGGCGGCGAGCTGATC
>CAZOZD010000122.1:0-6802 GCA_964584195.1 uncultured Burkholderiales bacterium | reverse complement strand
CTGCGCGGCAACCCCATCGACAAGCTGGTGTCCGAGCTGATGATCCTGGCCAACAGCCATTGGGGCAAATACCTCGCCGGGCACGACACCGCCGGCATGTACCGGGCCCAGACCCAGGGCAAGGTGCGCATGACCCTGAAGCCGGCGCCGCACGAGGGTCTGGGTGTGGAATGCTACATCTGGAGTACATCGCCGCTGCGGCGCTATGTCGATCTCATCAACCAGCGCCAGATCCTCGCCGTCACGCGCGGCGACAAGGCACCGCATGCCGGCAACGACCCGAAGCTGTTCGCGGTGCTGCGCGACTTCGAGCTGGCGCATGACGCCTACAACGACTTCCAGCGCAAGATGGAACGCTACTGGTGCCTGCGCTGGTTCCAGCAGGAAGGGGTGAATGAAATCGACGCCGCGGTGATCAAGGAAAACCTGGTCCGCTTCGACGGGGTGCCCTTCATCACCCGCGTCAGCGGCGCGCCCGCGCTCAACCCCGGCGATCGCGTCCGGGTCGCGCTCGACGACATCGACCTGTTGGACGTGGAGCTGTCATGTCGTTACCTGACTCTCCTGCCGCCCGCCTGAACGATCCGCGCCTGGCGCGCCAGCGCGAATGGATCGCAGCGCGTCTGCGCCTGGACGAGGAGGAGCGCTTCTCGCGCGCCATCCTGGCCTCGGCCGTCCTGCACATGATCGTCGTGTTCGGCGTCGGCCAGCAGTGGCTGGTGCCGGACCCGCGCCTGTTCCAGAACAGCGCCCAGCCGCTCGACGTGGTCCTGGTCAATGCCTGGACCAAGGATGCGCCGCTCAAGGCCGACGTGCTGGCGCAGCACAGTCTCGATGGCGGTGGCAACGTGGACGAGGACCGCCGTGCCAGCACGCCCCTGCCGGCCAGCGACCACGACAGCCCGGCCTCGCGGGTGGAACAGGACCAGCGGCCGCAGATGCAGGCGGCGGAGAACCCGCGCGAGCGGATGACCCAGACCCGCTCCAACTACGCCATCGACGCGCACAAGCCCGAGACCCAGGCCGAAGTCCGGCCACAGCCCCCCGTACCCGCGCCGGCCGACCTCGCCAGCGCCAGCCTGGAGATGGCGCGCCTGCAGGCGCGCATCGACCAGGAATGGGAGGCGTACCAGAAACGGCCGCGCAAGACCTTCGTCGGCGCCCGCGCCCAGGAATACACATTCGCCCGCTATGTGGACGACTGGCGACTCAAGGTGGAACGGGTCGGTAACCTGAACTATCCCGAGGCGGCGCGCCGCAACCGCATCTACGGTGCCCTGGTGCTGACCGTGGAGATCGACGCCGACGGTCGCCTGGTCGAGGTCAGCATCGATCGCGGCTCGGGGTCGAAGATCCTCGATGCCGCCGCGGTGCGCATCGTCGAGATGTCGGCGCCGTTCGCGCCGTTCCCGCCCGAGCTGCGCAAGAAGACCGACATCCTCGCCATCACCCGCACCTGGTCGTTCACCCGCGAGGACCACCTGGTCAGCCAGTAGGCCGGCGCCCCCCCTTGCGCCGGCGGATGCGGCGCACCCGCCGCGGTGCCGGAGCCAGCCCGCTGAAGGCCTGGCGCAGGCCGGAGTACTGCATCAGGCGGGCGGCGACCCGGTAGTTCACCGAGCCTGGCGGGACCACGCCATTTTCGTCCGGCTCGCCCGCGGGCAGGCCGGTGAGGCGGGCGATTGCGGCATCGACGTCGGCCACCGCCCAGACATGGAAGCGGCCTTCGGCGCAGGCCGCCACCACGGTTTCCGCCAGCATCAGGTGCTTGACGTTGCTCTCCGGGATCACCACCCCCTGCTCACCGGTCAGGCCACGCGCGGCACAGAGCTCGAAAAAGCCCTCGATCTTCTCGTTGACGCCGCCGATGGCCTGCATGTTGCCGTACAGGTCGACCGAGCCGGTCACGGCGATGCCCTGCTGTACCGGCAGATCGCCGATGGCCGAGAGGAGCGCGCACAGCTCGGCCATGGAGGCCGAGTCGCCCTCCACCTCGCCATACATCTGTTCGAAGGTAAGCGTGGCCGAGAGGCTCAGGGGCTGGCTGCTGGCGAAACGGGTGGCGAGGAAGGCGCCCAGGGTGAGCACGCCCTTGGCGTGCAGCGAGCCGGCCAGGTCCACCTCGCGCTGGATGTCGATCAGCTCGCCCTCGCCATAGCGCACCGTCGCGGCGATGCGGGTGGGGTGGCCGAAACGCGCCTCGCCCAGCTCCACCAGGGCCAGCCCGTTGACCTGGCCGATGCGCGCCCCCTCGGTTTCGATGCGCACGGTCTGGCGCAGGATGGCGTCGCGATAGCGCTCGGCGATGCGGCCGCCGCGCCGGCGGCGGGCGGCGAGTGCCGCCGCGACATGCTCCGCCTCGATCCGGGCCGCGCCCGTGCGTCCGGCATGGTGGCCAGCCTCGTGCAGGACGCGGCGCAGCGGCGCCGGGTCGGCGCTCAAGCGCTCGGCATCCTCGGCCAGGCGGGCCGCATGCTCGATCAGGCTGGCGAGTGCCTCCGGCGCCAGAGGCGGCAGGCCGTCCTCACCGGCGAAGCGGAGCAGGAGGGCGGCGTATTCACGCTCGCTGGCGGCGTCACGCGGCCAGTCATCGGCCAGATCGACCGGCATGCCGACCAGGCTTGCGAATTCGGGATCGGCATCGAGCAGGGCGTAATAAAGCTCACGCTCACCCTGCAAAACCAGCCTGAATCGACCCCCGATCGGCTCCGGTTCGATCGATTCCGGCCACACGCCGCACTCCGGAGCGGGGCCCGGAATGCGCACCCGGCCGTCGCTGAGTGCCTGCTTCAGGTGTTCCCAGGCCCCTTCCTCGGCGAGCAGGCGCTCTGCATCGAGGATCAGGCAGCCGCCCAGTGCGTGCTGCACGGCGCCGGCGCGGACCCGGGTATGGTCGGTCTGCCGGCCGCCGCAGGCCACGCGGTATTCGATGCGGCCGAACAGGCTGGCGACATCATGCGCGCGAGCTTCCACCACCGGCGCCCCGGCGGCGGGGTCGTTCGCCACCAGGACGCAGATCCCGAAACGCGCATCGTCGGCCGCGCCCTTGAACTCCATGGCGTGCGCGGCGATGCCTTGCAAACGCTGCACGACCCCGTCCGGCAGGCCCTGGATCGTGGCCGCGAGGCGGGCCGGGTCCGGGGCGCGCAAAGCGCTCTGCCAAGTCGTGGCGAGGCGATGGGCCGTGCCCGCCGGCAGGGCCAGGGCGAGCGGCCGATCGGGGTGATCGAAATCGTGCAGCAAAATCCGGTCGGCCGGGGCCGCGCGCGTGGCGGCCCAGTGGCGTGCCCGGGCGAGACTCAGGGCGCGTCGCAATGCCGGTGTGGCGCCCATGACGAATGCATGGAAGCCGGGGCGGTCGATCTCCAGAGCCAGATCGAGCCCCGCCAGCGCTTCGGCCTGGGCGGCAGGGACCGTATCCGCAGCGGCTTCGACGCCGGCCAGTGCGCCGCGGTCGCAACGGCGGCGCAATGCCTCCGGCGGCAGCGCGCTCATGCCGGGGTGCCGGGACGATGGTCGATGTGGCCGTCGATGATGGTGTAGCGCACCCGGCCGCGCACCTCCATGCCGAGATAGGGGCTGTTACGGCCCAGGCTCGACAGGGTGGCCGGGCTCACCGTCCAGGACGCCTCCGGGTCGAACAGGCACAGGTCGGCGGCGTCCCCCACCGCCAGGCGGCCGGCGGGGATGCCGAGGATGCGCGCCGGGCGCTCGGTGATCAGGCGCAGCGCCTCGCTCCAGGTCACGCCCGCCTCGCGCGCCCATTGCAGGGTGAGCGGCAGCAACAGCTCCACGCCGGTGATGCCGGGCTCGGATTCCTGGAAGGGCAACTGCTTGGCATCGTCATCCACCGGCGCGTGATCCGAACAGATCGCATCAATGGTGCCGTCGAGCAGCGCGGCGCGGATGGCGTCGCGGTCGCGTTGGCTGCGAAAGGGCGGGTATACATGGGTGTTGGCGTTGAAATCGGCGACATCCAGCTCGGTGAGGTGCGCATGGTGTACGTTGATGTCGCAGCTCACCGGCAGGCCCTCGCGCTTCGCGGCACGCACCATTTCGATCCCCTCGCGGCTCGACAGCCGGGCGAGATGCACGCGGGCGCCGGTCTCGCGCACCATGAGCAGCAAGGTGCTGATGGCGAGGGTCTCCGACAGCACCGGGATGCCGGGCAGGCCGAGGCGGGCCGCCACCGCGCCGTCGTGCGCCACGCCGCCCCTGACCAGATGCGCGTCGCGCGGCCGCAACCAGACCGGAAAGCCGAAGGTGTGGGCATATTCCAGCGCCCGCAACAGCACCTGGTTGTCGGCGATCGCCGCGTCGGCCTGGCTGAATGCGACGCAGCCGGCCTCGTGCAACTCGGCCATCTCGGTCAAGCGCTCGCCCTTCAGCTTCCAGGTCAGGGCACCCACCGGATAGACGCGTGGACCGGGACTGTTGCGGGCGCGGAACTTCAGCATCTCGATGAGTCCCGGCTCATCCAGCGGCGGGTCGGTGTCGGGCGGGCAGGCCAGCGAGGTGATGCCCCCCGCCGCCGCCGCGCGCATCTCCGATTCCAGGGTCGCCCTGTACTCCAGACCCGGCTCGCGCAGGCGCACCGAAAGGTCGACGAGACCGGGGCATGCGATCAGGCCGCTGGCGTCGATGACCTGGTTGGCCTGCCAGCCGGCCGGCGGCGCGCCGATGCCGACCACCCGGCCATGGCCGATGTACAGGTCGAGGTGTGCATCGATGCCGCTGGCGGGATCGATCAGATGGCCGTTCTTGATGTGGATCTTCATGCCTCGATACCTACGTAGACGCCGCCCGATGTCGCTCCATTGTTTTCTGTTTGATTTGGTTTCATCTCAATTTCCCGTCACCATGCTCATCACCGCCATGCGCACGGCGATGCCGAAAGTCACCTGCGGCAGGATCACCGCGTGGCGACCGTCCGCGACGGCGGAATCGATCTCCACGCCCCGGTTCATCGGCCCGGGGTGCATGACGATGGCATCCGGTTTGGCGCGTCTGAGTTTTTCCGGGGTCAGCCCCCAATGTTTGTAGTACTCGCCTGCCGAAGGCAGCAGGGCCCCCTGCATGCGCTCGTTCTGCAGGCGCAGCATGATCACCACGTCACAGCCCTCGATGCCGCGGGCCATGTCGTGGTAAACGTGCACGCCGAGGCCCTCGACATCGCGCGGCAGCAGGGTGCGCGGCCCGACCACGCGCACTTCCGGGCAGCCCAGGGTGGTGAGCGCATGGATCTGCGAGCGGGCGACGCGCGAGTGCAGCAGGTCGCCGACGATGGCGACGCGCAGGTTATGGAAGCCGCCCTTGTAGTGGCGGATGGTGAACATGTCGAGCAGGCCCTGGGTGGGATGCGCACAGCGGCCGTCGCCGGCGTTGACCACCGAGATGTGCGGTGCGACGTGGCGGGCGATCAGGTGCGGCGCGCCGCTGGATGCATGGCGGACGACGAACATGTCGGCCTGCATGGCCGACAGGTTGGCCACCGTGTCGAGCAGGGTCTCGCCCTTGTTGGTGGCCGAGGTGGCGATGTTCAGGTTGATGACGTCGGCCGAGAGGCGCTTGGCGGCGATCTCGAAGGTGGTGCGGGTGCGGGTGGAGTTCTCGAAGAACAGGTTGAACACCGCCTTGCCGCGCAGGAGCGGTACCTTCTTCACCTCGCGCTCGCCCACCGAGATGAACGATTCGGCGGTGTCCAGGATCTCGGTGAGGATGCGCGCCGGCAGGCCGTCCAGGGTCAGGAGGTGGCGCAGGCGGCCGTCGGCGGTCAGTTGTGGGTTGGGGATCAGCTTGCCCGGGCTCATGCCGCGCTCTCCTTGAGTACCAGACGGAAACCCGCTGCGCCGGCACGTTCCAGGGATACATGCTGGTCGCTCACCAGTTCCAGGCGGGCAGCGGCGAAGTCGGCGCGGACCGGCAGTTCGTGGCCGCCGCGGTCGACCAGCACCGCCAGGCGGATGCTGGCCGGGCGGCCGTAGTCGAACAGCAGGTTCATCGCCGCGCGCACGGTGCGGCCGGTGTAGAGCACGTCGTCGATGAGCAGGATGTCGCGGTTCTCCACCTCGAACGGGATGCGCGAGGGCCGCACCTGCGGATGCAGGCCGATGCGGGAAAAATCGTCGCGGTAGAAGGCGATGTCCAGCTCGCCGCGCGGCATGGAAAGGCCGAGCCGCTCGATCAGTGCGTCCATCACCCATACGCCGCCGCTGTGGATGCCGACCAGGGCGGTGTCCGGCCCCAGGACGGGACGGATCTGTTCGCCCAGGGTGGCGAGGAGTTCATTCGGATCGGGCAGGTTCATCCTAACTCCTCACCACAGAGGCACAGAGTTCACAGAGAACTCCGAACAAATCGGGCGTTTCCCGGGCAGCCCATGCTTACCCAACGGGTGATGCCGGAGAGTGCAGCGAACCTCTGTTTCTTCTCTGCGTTCTCTGTGACTCTGTGGTTCAACTGAGTTTTTCAGGTGCATGGGTTCGCGTCAAAATAAGATTGCAGGATCTCCTGGGCCGCCACGCTGTCCAGCGCCACCCTGCGGGCCCGTCCGTATACGCCGGCCTCGGCGAGCCGCGCCTCCGCCGCCAGCGAAGTCAGGCGCTCGTCCACCAGCGCCACCGGCAGGCCGAAGCGGCCTTCGAGCTGGCGCGCGAAGCGGCGGCAGCGCCGGGTCATCTCGTGTTCACCGCCGTCGAGGTGAAACGGCAGCCCCACCACCAGACCGCCGGGTCGCCATTCGCCGATCAATGCGGCGATGCGGGCGAAACGCTCGGCGCGGGCCTCGCCTTCCAGAGTGGTG
>CAZOZD010000121.1:3900-6873 GCA_964584195.1 uncultured Burkholderiales bacterium | reverse complement strand
CTGGTGGGGCGGCTTCAATCCGGTCCATATCGAAACCGCGACACACGGTCCGTACACCTATGCCTACCTGGAGCACAAGGGCGATTACGCCAAGCTGCCCGACGTGCAGATGCGGGTGGCACGCGAGCTGGAGGCGCAGGGCATCGTTCCCGGCCTGGCCATCAACGTGCTCTATTCCAATCCCGACGTCACCCCGCGCGAGCAGCGCCGGGCGCGCACCGGCTACCTCCTGCCGCCTGACGCCAAAGTAAACGAACCACTTCACACCGCTCGCATCCCGGCGCGCCAGACCCTGGCTGCACGGGTGCGGGCGGCGGTACTGCTGGCGCCCAGCCGCGCCTACCTTGCCCTCGACCGCCACCAGCAGGCCGCCGGCCAGGGCATCCGCATGCCGACGGTGGAGATCCACACCCCGTCCGAACACTTCCTCACCATGGGTGAATTGCGGGTCGAAATGCCGATCGGCGACGCCGATGCCGAGGCCCTGCTCGCCGACGGAGCCGAACCATGAACCCAAAACCGTGGCTGATCATGCCCATCCGGGTACACTCAGCGGGGGAAGCCCTGCGTTGCCGCATCGGATACGGGTTCAAACAAGGAATTTGAAGTGAAACTGCTCGCCATCGTCCTCGCCCTGCTGCTCGACCACCTGCGCCCGGCCTGGCGCCCGGCCTGGCTCAGCGACGGACTGGCGGGCGCGTCCGACTGGCTGCTCAAGAATTTCAATGGTGGCCAGGCCCGTCACGGCGGCCTCGCCTGGCTGGCCGGCGCGCTCGCCCCGGCCCTGCTGGTGGGCCTGATCGGCGCCTTGCTGGGCTGGCTGGCCTGGCCACTGGCCTGGCTGTGGTCGGTGGCAATCCTGTTCCTCACCCTGTCGCTGCGCGAACTCGTCCTGGCCGCGGACGAGATCGCCGCCGCCCTGGCCGGACCGGACCCCGAGCCAGCGCGCGCCCGTCTTGCCGCATGGCGAAGCGGCGACAGCTCACTGTTCAGCGCTGAAGAGATCGTCCGGGCCGGGGTCGAGGAGGTCCTGCGGCGCGGGCTCACCGCCCTTTTCGCGCCCTTGTTCTGGTTCATCGTACTGGGCCCGTTCGGCGTCGCCGGATACTGGCTCAGCCGCTATCTCGCCATGCGCTGGCAGGGCGAATATGGCTTCATCGCGCCGCTCGCCCGCATCCTCGACGTACTCGACTGGCTGCCGGCGCGCCTGCTCGCCTTCAGCTTCGCCATCGTCGGCAACTACGAAGGCGCCATGCGCGCCTGGCGGCATCAGGCCGGACTGTGGCAGGAAGGCAACGAAGGCGTGGTGCTGGCGGCGGGCGCCGGGGCACTGGGCATCCGCCTGGGCGGCGAACTGAACCTGGCCAGCGGCCTGCTCACCCGCCCGGTACTCGGCGAGGGCGAGGCGGCCGGGGGTGAATACCTGCCCGGCGCGGTCAACCTGCTGCGCCGGGCCCTGCTGCTCTGGCTGGCGGTGTTGCTGCTGTTGCTGCTGGGTGGCATCGGCAGTTTCTGAAAACTGCACCGCCGCGCCACGCCTCAGGCGCGCTTCAGGCGCGCATTTCCACCCCGGGTACGCCCGCCCTGTGCCACGGCGCCGGCTTGCGTACCGCAGCCCAGACCGGGTTTTCCAGGGTCAGGGCCAGTTGCCGGGCCAGTTCGGGCATGCCAGCGTAGCCGGCGTAGGCGAATTCGCGTTCCTGGTTGATGTCGAGGAAGGGGATGCGGGCCTTGAGCGCGGTGTACATGTTGCGCCCGCCGGCGATCAGGATGTCGGCGCGGTAGTCGCGCACGATGCCGAGCAGTGCACGCGGATTGCCGTCGTCGATCATGCGCACGTCCTCGCCCATCAGCTCGCGGATGCGGGCCTTGTCCTCCTCGGTCGATTTCTTGGTGCCGGTGGCCACGACCACCATGCCCAGGTCTTGCAAGGCCGAGATGATCGACCAGGACTTCACCCCGCCGGTGTAGAGCAGCACCCGCTTGCCTTTCAGGCGCGCCCGCCAGGGCTCCAGGGCGGCGTTCACCTTCGCCTCCTCGCGCGCGATCACGGCCTCGACCCGGCTGGACAAGTCCGCGTCGCCGATCAGGCGGGCGATCTCGCGCAGGGCGGCGGAGGTGTCGGTGACGCCGTAGAAACTGCCTTCGAAATAGGGGATTCCCCAGGTGGACTCCATCTTGCGGGCGACGTTGAGCAGCGCCTTGGCGCACACCACCATGTTTGCCTCGGCGCGGTGCATGGTCTGCACCTCGCGGAAACGGGCATCGGCCGAAAGCGTGGCCAGGATGCGGATGCCCAGCTCGTCGAACAGGGGCGCCACATGCCAGAACTCGCCGGCGATGTTGTATTCGCCGATCAGGTTGATGGAGTGCACGCGGATGCCGGGCCGCTCGGCGGCGGCCGGGATCGGGTCCGGCTCGCGGGTGCCGATCACGTGCTTGAACATGGTCTCGCCGGCGATGCGGTTGCCGAGGTTCTTGGTGCCGTAAAAACCGGCGCAGTCGACCGGCACCACCGCCACCCCGGTGTGCTCGGCGGCGGCCTTGCATACCGCCTCGATGTCGTCGCCGGTGAGCGCCGGTACACAGGTGTTGTACACGAACACCGCCGGCGGCCGATAGGTTTCCACCGCCTGCAGGATGGCGTGGAACAGGCGCTTCTCGCCCCGGCCCATGATGATGTCCTGCTCGGTGAGGTCGGTGGTCATGCCGATCCGGTACAGGGCCGGGCCGCTGGAACGGGTGCCGCGGTTGTCCCAGGATGAACCGGCGCAGGCGATGGGGCCATGCACGATATGGGCGACATCGGCGATCGGCAGGAGGGCGATCTGCGCGCCGTCGAACGAGCAGCCGCCGGCGGTGGCCCCCGGCTTGGGCCGGGCGCAGCCGGACTTGGACTTGGCGTTGTGGGCGCAGGCGGGCTCGTTGAGCAGTTCGGCGATCTGGGCGGCTTTCATGCCGGCCTATACGCAA
>CAZOZD010000121.1:3405-3890 GCA_964584195.1 uncultured Burkholderiales bacterium | reverse complement strand
GTTCGGCGATCTGTTTGGCTTGCATGGCGATGTCCTCGGGAAAGGGCTGAAACGGGCGCGTCGGTTCAGACGGCGTAGGGTTCCTTGAGCCAGTCCGTCAGCAGGTTCATGCCGACATCGGACAGGTAGCGATACTCCGCGTCGAGGTCTTCCTGCAAGGCATGCGCCAGGCCGCGTGGCACCCGGCCGCCGGCGACGAGGTGGAAATACCAGGAATCCGGTCGCCCGGCGATGCGGTCGAATGCATGCACCTGATCGCCCAGTGCGATGCCGCGCAGGTCCAGGTTCCAGTGGAAGCTGTCCAGCTTGCGGGCCTGGCGGGCCAGCGGCGATACCGCGAGCTGGAGAGCGCCGAAACGGTCGCGATGCTCGCGCAGGACGAATACCCAGTGGTCCTTGAAATGGCCGGCGGCGCCCTGCCTCGCCAACGCCCATTCGCGCATGAAACGCTGCATGGCGGTGGGCGGACCGCCCTTGTCCTGGGC
>CAZOZD010000121.1:0-3395 GCA_964584195.1 uncultured Burkholderiales bacterium | reverse complement strand
CGAGGCCATCAGGGCGGCAATGTCGAGCATGCGACGCAGGCGGTAGAACGGCCGGCTCACCGGATCAGGCGGCAGTCGCACGGGCTGGCGTGGCTCGATCAATTCGGCGAAGTCGGCCGGCGGCGAATCCGGGTCGATCAGGCGCCGATCCAGCACCTCGCGCAGTTCTTCCACCTCCAGCTGATGGAATTCGGCCGCGCCACTGGCATAGGCGGCGACGAAGAAATGGGTACGGCCCTCGTAACGGCTGAGCACCAGAGCGGCCAGGTCGGGGTCATCGGCGCACTCGGCGGCAAGTTCGTCAGCGCCACCGAGCAGGGTCTCCGCCCATGCCTCAAGGTGATCGGCCACCGGCTCGCCATCCGGGCGCAGCACCCGGCCCGGCCGGTACCAGCCGCCCCGGCTCAGTGCATGGCTGAAATGCAGTTCCGGAAAATATTCATGCAACAGGGCATGCAGGCCGCTGTGGTGTGGCAGTACCGCCACCTCCGCGACCCGGCGGGCAAAGGACTGGAGCATGGAATCGCCAAGTGGGGTCATGGCTGCGCCTCGCAGGTCTGTATCGGGCTTGCCGCCCGGCCCATGCGACGCACCGCAACGGCACGCACCTCAGCCTCGGGGTCGGCCAGCAAGGGCTCCAGCGCGGTCGCCGGGGCACGCTCGGCGGCTTCGAGGCGCACCAGCCAGTCCGGATCCGTCAGCAGGCTCACCGCGTCGTCCGGCAACAGGCGGGCGGCGACGATGCGGCGCACCTCGGCATCGGGGTCGTCGCGCATGCGGGCCAGTCCGAATGCCGGCATGTGGCGCGCAACCTCCTTGCGCACCTCGCGCTCCGGATCGTGCATCAGGCGCGGCAGACGGCCGTGCGGCAGGCGGCGGGCGAGCTGGACGCGCACCACGTAATCCGGATCGGCCAGCATGCGCTCCAGGAGTTCGACCGGCAGGCGCGCCGCGACAGTCGCCCGCACCTCGCGGTCCGGATCACGGATGAGCGCGACCAATTCATCCGCCGGCAGGCGCAAGGCCACCGCCCGCCGTACCGTTTCGTCGGCGTCCTGCATGCGCGCCCTTGCGCACTCCATGGGCGCATAGCGCACGGCGATGGCACGCCGCTCCCAGAACGGATCCTCGACGTAGGCCTGCGCCAGCTCGCGTGCCCGATCCGGATTGAGCCGGAAAAAGCGGTCGATCTGGCGTCCGCTCTTCACCCGCACGCAACGGTCGCCCGGCTTGCAGCGTCCCGAGACAAACAACTCGGCATGATGCGGGCAGACAGCGCAATCGGCCTGATCGACCGCGATCGGGGTGGCGCCGGCAGGCACCGGCGTACCGGCCGGCGGGACGCCCTGCCCGAGGCCGGGATCGCACTCGGCCATGCGCCTCCTCCCGGCCGGATCAGACCGGACCGCGCGACTCGCGCCGGGCATCGTTGGTCAGCGCCAGGGCTGCGTCGAGCGACACGGATTCATATTTCGACGCATAGTCCTTGAAGGCCTGGTACACCGTGAACACCTTGTCGGCCGCGCTCTGGCCCTTGAAGTCGCCTTTCTCCAGGGCCAGTTCGTCGACCAGTTCGTTCCACACCATGCCGTCGGTCATGGGGATCAGGATGAACGGGATGCCGCCGACTTCCACCCGCACCGGCCTGGCCAGATTCACCACATAAAGCACGGCGCGCATGTCGGGCGCGAAATCGGCCTGGTACTTTTCGAGCAGGAGCGGCAGGTGCGCCATCTCGTCCAGCCACCCGGCGATGAGCTTCAGCTTGTCGCCCTCGGCCAGCAGCACGCCCGCCATCAGGCCGGCCACGGGCGGCTTGCGCCGGCCCTGTGCATCGGCGACCTCGCCCTCGATGATGGCAAGATCGCCCCGATAGGCCACGAGCCCTCCACTGCTGGCCGCCTCCTTGAAATTGACGTTGTACATCAGTGCCTGGGATTCATAACGGTCGAGCAGCATGTCGGGTCCTTTTGCAATGGCGCGAATGAATGACACCACGATTCGAGCAAGAAGCAGACCAACCCGCCCAGGCCGCCAGTTCAAGGAGTTGAGACCCGACGGAGCCTGAATGTCGCACAGCGCCGGACGGATTGGCGCAAACCCGACATTCCGGGCAGGAGTCCATGCCGTGCCTGCGCCATCCGGCAACGGGCCCGCTTCTTGCTGCAATGCATTTGTTTTCCCCATCCAAGCCGGAGATCCTGATGCAGCAAGAATTCCAGACCATCCTCGCCGGGCTCGCCACCGGCACGGTGGTACCCTACCTCGGCCCCGGAGCACTCGCCGGGGTCGTCGAACGCGGCAGCGGCCGCCCCATCCCGGCCGACTCCGAAAGCCTCATCCTGGCACTCAACAACGGCCAGCCGATGGCGCCCAAGCTGATGTACGAATTTCCCCGCGCCGCCATGCATGTCGAGCTGAAGAAGGGACGCTCGACCCTGGTCAAGTTCCTCGACCGTACCTATCGCGACACGGACTGGACGGCCTCGCCGCTGCATGACTGGCTGGCCCGGCTCGATCTGCCCCAAGTCATCGACGCCAACCGCGACACACTGCTGCAACGGGCCTGGGCGGACCGGCCGCACACCCTGGTGACCGGCGTGGCGCGCATCGCCGGTACCGCCTGGCGCTTCAAGCTGTACGAATCCAGCGCCGGGAAATACCGCCCAATCCCCCCGGAAGAAGCCAAACCCGACCTGCCCGTGCTGTTCAAGCCGGTCGGCACCCCGCTTCCGGAATCGAACTACATTGCCTCAGACGCCGATTTCGTCGACTACATCACCGAGCTGATGGGGGGGTTCGCCATCCCCGAATTCATCAAGCAACGCCGGCCGGGCAAGCAATACCTGCTCCTCGGCCTGCGCCTGACCCGCGATACCGAGCGCATGCTGCTCTCCGACCTCACCTATGGCCACGGCGGTGGTTGGGCGCTGATCCCCGAACCGACCGCCAAGGAACGCCGCTTCCTCGACCGGATCGGATTCCAGTGCCTGGAATGCGGAACCGAAGACCTGCTGGCCGCTGCCGGGGTGTCCGCAAGCGGGCTGGCCAGGGCCGCATGATCGGGTTTGGGTATCGGGTCGATTGACAGAATTCATTGGTGCTGACCGTGCCGGACCACTAAGATGAACAGCGTGACATCCCCTATCAGAACCGGTCAAGGAATCCGCCATGAACACCAGTCAATGCCCCTTCCACGCCCAGCACGGCGCCCGCACCACCGCCCGAATGCAGTCGAACGCCGACTGGTGGCCGAATCAGCTCAACCTGAAGATCCTCCACCAGCATGGCGAGAAATCGAACCCGCTCGGCAAGGGGTTCGACTACGCTGCTGAATTCGGCAAGCTCGACTACGCCGCCCTGAAAGAAGACATGCGCGCCCTGATGACCGACTC
>CAZOZD010000120.1:2781-6930 GCA_964584195.1 uncultured Burkholderiales bacterium | reverse complement strand
AGCGGCGTGCCGGTGGTCACCGCGCTCCACCTCGCCGCCGCCGCGCTCGACGACCGGATATTCCGCCAGGCCGTGCGCGAGGCCGCCCTGCGCGTGCGCGAAGGCATGGGCATCAGCCGGGCGCTGCGCGAATCGGGCACCTTTCCGCCCCTTCTGGTGCATCTGGTGGCGAGCGGCGAGGCCAGTGGCGAGATGCCCCGGGTGCTGGAACAGGCCGCACGCCAGCAGGAACTGGCGGTGGATGCGCGGCTCACGACGCTCACCGCCCTGCTCGAACCGCTGCTCATCCTGATCATGGGCGGCGTGGTGCTGGTGATCGTGCTCGCCACCCTGGAACCGATCATCGAGATGAACCGGATGCTGCGCTAAGCAGCAATCCGTTTGCGACCCGATTCGCGTGGAGGAAATGCAATGAAGGAAAGGCAATGAACCCAGATCATCGATTGATAAATTTTCACTCCTTCCCCCGTTGGGGGAGGGTTGGGATGGGGGTGCGGCGTACGCCGCTTCATCGTGCGAGCGCAGCATCCAACGCTGCCCAATCGGGCAGCCCCCCCACCCTACCCTCCCCCGTTGGGGGAGGGTGCCCACGTTATGGGGTGAATGAACGATCTGGGATAAAAACCGCAAAAGGCTTCACCCTGATCGAACTGATGGTCGTGCTGGTCATCCTCGGCGTGCTCGCCGCGCTGATCGCGCCGCGCCTCATGGACCGCCCCGACGAAGCGCGCGTCATCGCCGCGCAGCAGGACATCGCCGTACTCGTCCAGGCGCTCAAGCTGTATCGCCTCGACAACATGCGTTATCCCACCACCGAGCAGGGTCTCTCCGCTCTGGTGACCAAACCCACGCTGGCCCCCATTCCGCCCAACTGGAAGCCCGGCGGCTATCTGGAGCGGCTGCCCCGCGACCCCTGGGGCAATCCATACCTGTATCTGCACCCCGGCCGCCACGGCGAGATCGACGTGTTCAGCCAGGGCGCAGATGGACAGCCCGGCGGCGAAGGCCGCGACGCGGACATCGGCAACTGGATGCAGTAAGGCGGTATCGAAGTGAGGGGCGACGGATTCACGGGTGACGCGATGCTGCGGGGCAGGTTCGCCCCATCCTGTCCCCTGTCACGCGTCAGCCTGTCACGCGCAAAGGGCTTCACCCTGATCGAGATGCTGGTGGCACTTCTCATCCTCGCCGTCGCGGTGGGCGGCGCCAGTCTCGCATTGCGTCCGGACTCGTCCCGCCAGCTCGAAGTCGAGGTCGAACGCCTGGCCTTGCTGCTGGCGCAGGCCCGCGAGGAATCGGAGCTGGGCGGGCTTGCCCTGGGCTGGGTGGCCGGTGAATCGGGCTACGCGTTCCAGCGCCGCGAGCTCACCGAGTCCGGCCCGGTCTGGCGCGCACTGGGCGGCGATGAACTGTTCCGGCCGCGCACCCTGCCGGCCGGGATGCACATCCGCGCCGTCATGGCGCAGGACCGCCCGCTGGCGCCGGGCGAGCGGCTCGACCTTGGTCCCTTCGGCCCGCGCGCGCTGGTCATCGAGCTGGCCGCCGGCCCCCTGCGGGCCCGGGTCGAGGGTTCCGGTGCGGACTTCGTCGCCACGCGGGCTCGGGAAGGATCATGAATACAATCAGCACGCCTGCTCAAGGGCGCGGCTTCACCCTGATCGAGGTGCTGATCGCCCTGGCCATCGTCGCCATCGGTCTGGCCGCCGCCCTGCGCGCGAGCGGGGTGGGCAGCGAGGCTGCGCTCGAACACCGCACCCGCCTCATCGCCCTGTGGCTGGCGCAGAACGTGGTGGCGGAACGCACCGCACGCGGCGACTGGCCGGAACCCGGCGTGCGCGAACAGGACGCCGAGCTGGCCGGCCACGCATTCATCCTGCGCGAGGAGGTAAAAACCACGCCCAACCCGCGTTTCCGCCGTCTGGAGGTCACCGTCAGCCTGGTGCAGGCGCCGGACCGTCCGCTCCGCCAGCTGGTCGCATTCCTGGTGCGGACGGGCTGAACATGCCGGCTTTGCATGTCCCGCCCACACAGGCCGGCTTCACCCTGATCGAGGTGATGGTGGCGGTGGTGCTGCTCGGCGTGTTCGCGCTCACCAGTTTCCGGGCCCTGGATGCGGTACTGGCCGCCGAACGCCATGCCCGCGCGGAGTCGCAGCGCTGGCAGGCCCTGGCACGGGTGTTCAACCGGGTGGAAGCCGACCTCGTCGATGCCGTGCCCCCCGCCACGCCGCCGCAAGCCGGCCGCGCCGGCTTCGTCGTCGAGCCCGGTCCGGCGGGCGGGCTGGAACTGGCTTTCGAGCGGCAACGCCCGGAAGACCTCGGCGCAGGACTCATCGAGGTGCGCTACCGCTTCGCCGAAGGCCGGCTCACCCGCGTCGAACGGCTTTCCGCCCGCGAGCCGGACGCGGAGACGCTGCTCGAAGGCATCGAACGATTCGGCGCCCGTTTCATGGACGCCTCCGGCACCTGGCGCGACGAATGGCCGCCGGAACGGGCCGGCACCCTGCCGCGCGCACTGCAATGGAGCCTCACCCTGGCCGACGGCATTCAGCTCACCCGGATATGGCGGCTGCAATGAACGCCCGTTTGCATCCTCAGGCCGGCGCGGCGGTAATCGTCGCCATGCTGGTGGTGGCCCTGGCCACGCTGGCCGCCAGCCAGTTCCTGTTCCGCAGCCACATCGAGACGCGCAAGCTCGAAAACCTGGCCCACCTCGACCAGGCCCGCTGGGTGCTGCGCGCCGGCGAGCAATGGGCGGCGGCGGTGTTGTGGGACGATGCGCGGCAAAACAGTGTCGATCACAGTGGCGAGGCCTGGGCGCGCGAGATGCCGCCGGTGGAAGCGGAAGGCTTCCGCATCCGTGGCCGCATCCAGGACCAGGACGGCCGCTTCAACCTCAACAACCTGGTGCGCGATGGCGAAGTGGTGCCGGCCCAGCTTGCGGTATTCGCACGCCTGCTCCAGCACCTCGGCCTGCCGGAGGGACTCGCCGGGGCGGTGACGGACTGGCTGGATGCCGACGACCTGGCCTTCGACGAATCCGGTCCGGAAAGCGAGGCCTACCGCCAGGCCGGGCGGGGCGCCTTGCCCCCCAACCGCCCGCTCGTCAACCTGGGCGAATTGATGCCGGTGCGTGGCATGACCCCCGAAATCCTTGCCCAGCTGCGTCCATACGTCACCCTCCTGCCCGAATCCACCCGCGTCAATCTCAACACCGCCCCACCCGAATTGATCGCCGCGCTCGCGCCCGGGCTGCGCCTGGACGAAGCACACGCCCTGGTCGCTCGGCGCGAACGCGCCCATTTCCGCAATTTCGGCGACGTAGCCAATGCCCTGCCGGCCGGAACCAGCCTCAACCCGGACATGGTCGTGTTCGCCAGCCGCTATTTCCGCGTCACCGCGCACGCCCGCCATGGCCGGGTCGCACTTGGCAGCCAGGCCCTGTTCCGGCGCGAAGGCCGCGAGTTTCCCACCCTGATCTGGAGGGCCGCCCTGTGAGCGAGCTTCGTATCCATCTGCGCCGCGACAGCCTGCGCGAAGGCCAGGACGCACCCTGGGTATTGCGTGCGCCGGACGGCCGCATCACGGCGCGCGGCAATGCCCTCGATGAACTCGCGAATCACCCGCCGCCACGCCGCTGTCATCTCGTGCTGGCCGCCGAGCTCGTCACCTGCCTGCCCGCGCAACTGCCCGATCTGCCTGCGGCGCGCCTCGCCCCCCTCCTGCCGGCCGCCGCCGAAGCGATGAGCCTTTCAGAAGCCGAGCAACTGCACGTCGCACTCATCGATCGTGACAGCCAGGGCACAAGCTGGCTGGCCGTCATCGACCGGGCCTGGCTCACCCAGGCCCTGGACCAGCTCGCCGCGCGCGGACTCCGCATCGACGCGGCCCTGCCCGAATCACTGCTGCTGCCCATCGAGCCCGGCGCATGGTCGGTGCTGGAGCGGGAAGACGGCGGCTTTGCCCGATTGGGACCGGGCATCGGCCTTGCACTGGACACGGGCGATCCACCCGCCGCCCTGCGCCTCGCGCTCGTGCGCGCGGCGGAGGAGGGGGCGGCGGTGGTGCTGTCGGGCGCCCCGGGGCGCTTCTCCGGCGGCCTCGACGTGCCGGCGCTGCTCGCCCTCGATCGCGCCGCCCTGCGCACGGT
>CAZOZD010000120.1:0-2771 GCA_964584195.1 uncultured Burkholderiales bacterium | reverse complement strand
GTCTGCGCCTGTACCCCGGACACGCGCTCCATCCCACCGACCCGGAGCGCTGGCAGGCGACACTCGGCGGCCCCGTCGAAGTCATGCCCGAATGGCGCTGGCAGGACGCCGACTGGCCAGCCGCGCCGGCCGGACTCAACCTGCTGCAAGGCGCATTGCACCCACGCCACCGCCGATTCGAATGGCAGCCCCTGGCGCAAACCCTGGCCTGGGGCGCCCTGGTCCTGGCCACCCTCCAGCTCGTCGCCACCGGCATCGACAGCGCCCGCCTCGAACGCGAGCAGGACCGCTTGCGCACCGGGCTCAACCGTCTCGCCGCGCAAGCCCTGCCCGCGCATGCGGCGATCGTCGACCCGGCCTGGCAGATCGGTGCCCAGCTCGCCGCCTTACGCGCTGCGCGCGGCGGCGGTGAAGACGACACGCTCGCCCGTCTCGCCCGCGTCGGCGCCCAGGCGCCTGCAGGCGGACCGCCCCTGCGCGGTCTGGAGCATGCCGAGGGCCGCATCGTACTGCGCTACGCCCCCGGCCCCGCCGCCTGGCCGGAGGCATTCCTCGCCGCGCTCGCCGGCGCGGGGCTCGCCGCCACGGCGGCGCCGGACGAGGCCGGCGGTGTTCGCATCGTGATCGAAACCAAACCTGCTGGAGAGCCCGATGTCCGCTGAACGACTCAAGCAAGGCTGGCGCCGGTTCTGGGAGGAGCGCGCGCCGCGCGAACGCCGCATGATCCAGCTCGCCGCCGGGGTGGTGGCGCTGGCCGTGCTCTACGGCGGAATCTACGCGCCGCTTGCCGAGCACCGCGCCACCCTGGAGCGCCGCCTGCCCGAACTGCGCGCCCAGCACCGTCTGGCCGAGGCCCAGGTCGCCGAGATCGAACGCCTGCGCCAACGCGATGGCACGGACGAGGCCGCCGCCCTGCCGCTCGCGCGCCGGGTGGAAAGCCGGGCAATGGCGCGTGATCTCGCCACCCACCTGGTGTCCATCAGCCCCCTGGGCGAGGCACGGGTACAAGTGATCGCCGAAGGCCGCCCGCCCGCGGACTGGATCCACTGGCTCATCGACCTCAGAGGCCAGGGCATCACCCTGGAAAGCCTGACCCTGAACCTCGACGAAAAGACGGGACACACGCGTCTGCGCGCCGTCCTCGCCCAGCGGGGCGGGCAATGAACCGCGCCACATGGACAAAGGTCCGCCGCGGGCTTGCCGGCATCGCGCTTGCCGGGCTATTCGGCGTCGCTGGGTTGGGGGTCCTGCTCGTCCTGGTGCCGGCCACCTGGCTCGACCAGGCCCTCGTGCGCACCAGTCACGGTCACCTCATGCTCACCGCCACCTCGGGCCGGCTCTGGGCCGGGCACGGCACACTGCAGGCCATCCTGCCACGCGGCGAGGCGGTCACCCTGGCCCGCCTGCGCTGGCAACTCAGCCTCGCCGGTGTCACCGCACCCCGGATCGGCCTCAGCGTGCTTTCCGAAGCCGATGCCCAGCCCATCCTCACCGCCCGCCTGGGGCCCGCCGGCATCGAAATCTCCAGCCTGCGCATCGAACTTCCGGCCGCCCTGCTCGGCGCGCTCACCCCCACCCTGCGCGAGGCCGAACCCGCCGGCCAGCTCAGCGTATCGGCGCGCGACATCATGCTCGCCGACGGCCACCTCGCCGGCGAGGTCGAGATCCTCTGGCACGACGCCGCATCCAGCCTCAGCCCGGTCCGCCCGCTGGGCAGCTACCGCCTGCATCTCACCGGAGCCGGTGACCGGCTCGATGTCGATCTGTCTACGCCGGGCCCGGCCGCGCTGCAACTGACAGGCCGCGGCCAATGGCAAGCCGGCGGCACGCTCCGCTTCGACGGCCAGGCCCGCCCCGACCCCGCGCACGCACCGGAGCTCACACCGCTCCTGCGCATCCTCGGCCGCGAGATCGCGCCCGGCCTGTACCAGCTTCAGCTCGACCCCAATGTGGGGGCCGTTTGAACCCGATGGAGCACATCCCGATGGCAACCCTGGACATCCCCCATTTCGACAGCAAGGCCCGGCAATGGGACGAAAACCCCGTATTCCGCGAGCGCGGCGAGAAAATCGCCGCCGCGATCCGCGCCGCGGTGCCCTTGCACCCGAACATGCAGGTACTGGATTACGGCTGCGGCACCGGCCACCTCGCCTTCCCGCTCATCGACGCGGTCGGCTCCATGCGGCTTGCGGATAGTTCGCCCGGCATGCTGGAGGTACTGACGGAAAAGATCACCGCGCGGGGGGCCGCGAACATGGAGGCATGCCGGCTCGACCTGATGGCCGACCCCATGCCTTCGGATCGCTTCGACCTCGTCATGACGGCCATGACCTTGCACCACGTAGCGGACACCGCCCGCATCCTGGGGATTTTTCACACCCTGCTCAAACCCGGCGGCCATCTGTGCGTGGCCGATCTGGATGCCGAGGACGGCTCCTTCCACGGCCCGGAATATGATGTACATCCTGGCTTCGAACGTACGGCGCTGGCCGCGCTTGTCCAGGCGGCGGGATTTGCCCGGCCGTGCTTCGAGACCGTGTTCGAGATCGTCAAGGATCGCCCGGAGGGGCCGCGCGCCTACCCTGTATTCCTGATGACAGCCCGTCGCGCGGACTGAGGGCGCCCCCCCTGTCGTTTCAGTCGAGTTGCAGAAGCGCCGTGATCCTGGCCTTAATTTCGGCCCTCTCACCCCGGGGGACGCGGCCTTTCCTTTCCGCCTATCCCATCTTTAACACCGCCCCACAAACTCCATTAAGAAACATAGCGTTATG
>CAZOZD010000119.1:0-7020 GCA_964584195.1 uncultured Burkholderiales bacterium | reverse complement strand
CGCCTTGGCGAATTCCATCCCCGCCTGCGCCTGCCGCCGCGCCAGCTCCTCTCCGCCCTGCTGGGTGGGGTGTTGCTGGGGTTGGCCGCGCGCATGGTACCCGGCTGCAATGTCTGGCACCTGTGGGGCGGACTGCCCATCCTGGCCCTGCAAAGCCTGCTGTTCCTGGCCGGACTCCTGCCCGGGGCCTGGCTGGGCAGCCGTATCCTCGTCCGTCATGTCATCCGCTGAGACCATGCCCGAAATTCCGCAACTCGATATCCAGGGTCAGATCTGCCCGTCCTGCCTGCTGCTCACCCTGAAGGTGCTGAACGAACATGCCGACCGTCTACGCGCCGGCACGCTCGAAGTGGTGGTGATCACCGATGACCGTCAGGCGACCGCCACCATCCCCGAAACCAGCACCAAGATGGGCTACCGTGCCGAGGTCGATCGGCTCGATGCAGCCTATCGCATCCGCATCCATGCCTGAATCGACGCCTCCCGACGCCGCCGCGGCGCTGGCCTACATCCGCGCCAAGGTCGACGAATTGCTCGCGCTGCTGGGCACCTTGCCCCTGCGTCCGGAAGAACTGGATGACGCCACCCTGCTCGAACTCGATCCCATCGGCATCGTTGCCGGATCCTTCCGCCAGGTATTGCAACACCTGAACGAGACCAACCGCGACCTCGCCAACACCCGCAGCGAGCTGCGCGCCATCCTGGACGGGATCAAGGCGGCGGTGATTGTCGTGGATGCAGAACAAAAGGTGGTCGATTGCAATCGACTGGCACTCGAATGGTTCTTTGCTGGCGCCTTGCCTGACTCCATCCTCGGCCATGCCTTGCCGCGTCTGTGCGGCTGCGGAAGCGACCCGATCCGGCGAAATCGGCCGGATGGCAGCCAGGAATTCGAGTTCAGCGAGGCCGGTCGGCATTACCAGGTCGTGATCTCGCATCTGCGGCCCTCCGCCAGCGCCGGTGAGCTGTCTGTCTACCTGTTCTTCGACGTGACCCGCCTGCGAGAGGTCGAGGCCCGGCTGCGTCTGTTCGCCCAGGTGTTCGAGCACAGTGGCGAGGGCATCCTCATCACCGACCGCAACAACCGCATCGTCGAGGTCAATGCCGCCTTCAGCCGCATCACCGGTTATGACGTCAGCGAACTGGTCGGCCAGAACCCGCGCCTGATGCGTTCGGGCATGCATGACGCGGGTTTCTACCAGAACCTGTGGCGAAGCCTGGATGCCCATGGCCATTGGAAAGGGGAGATCTTCAACCGTACCCGTGAAGGTTCGGTGATCCCGCTGTTGCAATCAATCAGCCTGCTGCGCGACGAACAAGGCCAGGTGAGTCATCACATCGCCATTGCCACTGACATCTCGCACATCAAGGAAACCCAGTCCCGGCTCGACTTCCTCGCCCATCACGATGCGCTCACCGGACTGCCCAACCGCCTGCTGTTCAACGACCGCCTGGAACAAGCCATCGTCCGCGCCAAACGCGACGCGAGCATGTTCGCGCTCCTGTTCATCGACCTGGACCGGTTCAAGACCATCAATGACAGCCTCGGCCATCATGTCGGCGACCTGGTGCTCATCGAGGTCGCACAGCGCCTCGTCACCCTGGTGCGGCAGGCCGACACCGTGGCGCGTCTGGGCGGCGACGAGTTTGTGGTGCTGCTTGAAGACGTGAATGCGCATCCGGACGTATTCCGGCTGGCCGATAAGATCGTCCAGCGCCTGCGCCAACCCTATTTTATCGAAACCCATGAGCTGCACTTGGGCTGCAGCATTGGCATCACCCTGTTTCCGGAGGATGGTCTCGATGCCGTCGCCATGTTGAAGAATGCGGATGCATCGATGTATCGCGCCAAGGAGGCCGGGCGTGATGGTTATTTTCGTTACCGCCCCGAGCTTTCCGACCACGTCGAAGCCAAGCTCAGCCTGGAGGGAGCACTGCGCACAGCAATCCGCCAGGAGGCGTTCAGGCTTCACTATCAGCCCATCGTCGATATCGAGCAGGGCCGCATCGTCGCCAGCGAGGCCCTCATCCGCTGGCCCGGCGGGCCCGCCGGCGCGGGACCGGACCGCTTCATCCCGCTCGCCGAGGAAACCCGGTTGATCCTGCCCCTGGGCGAATGGGTGCTGCGCGAAGCGCTACAGCAATTTCTCTCCTGGCGCCAGGAAGGACTGGCAATCGACTATGTTTCGGTCAACCTTTCGGCAGTCCAGCTATCGCAACACCGCATCGTCGAGCTCATTGCATTCATGCTCGAGGACTGCGGCGTGGACGGCAACCAGCTGCAGATCGAGCTGACCGAAAACGTGCTCATGCAGGACATGGATCGCTGCATGCTATTGCTGAATCAATTGCGCGAACTCGGGGTTCGGGTGGCGATCGACGATTTCGGCACGGGCTATTCCTCGCTCGCCTATCTCAAGGCACTGCCCATCGACAAGTTGAAGATCGACCGCTCCTTCGTCCGTGACCTGCCCGGGGACCCCAACGATGCCGTCATCGCCAGCGCCATCATCGGCCTGGCGCACAGCCTGGGCCTGGCCTGCATCGCCGAAGGGGTGGAAACGGCCGAGCAGGAAACCTTCCTGCGCTCCCTCGGCTGCGCCTACCTGCAGGGATACCGCTACGCCCGGCCCTTGCCGGCGGCCGAGTTCGCGGCCCTGGTCCGCTGTCCCACGCCTTTGGGGACCTGAATCCAGTTCAGGCCAGGGCCTTGAGCTTGTCCACCACCCGCTCGATGGTCGCCTTGACCTCGCTCATGGCGGCGCGGATCTCGGCATTGTCGACCGCGGCGGCGATCATGTCCGGATTCTGCAGGGCGATGCCGGTGCGGTTGGCGTCGATGTAGCGCACGGCACAGCCACAGGGCAGCAGGGCGCCGCCATTGCCGTCGGCCGCCAGCACCCGCTTGGCGATCATCGGCGCGCAGATGCCGAGCACCCGGTAGGGCGGGATGTCGTGGTCGATCTTGGCCTTGAGCACGGCCTGGGCGTCGATCTCGGCGACCACACCCATCTTTTCACTCATCAGGATCTCGCGCAGTTTTTCAATGGCCTGATCCATGGGCAGGGCAAGTTCAAGGCTGTAGGCGTACATAGGGGCTCCTGGGTTTGACGAAGGGACTGGACGATTACGCCACCATCAAATCAACGATTACGCATGTGGTCGGCCACTTTCTGGAAGGCCGCTTCCAGTTCCTGGCGCAGTTGGGGATCGGTCACCACCTCTTCAAGTGCAAGCCGCATGCACAGCATCCACTGGTCGCGCGCTGCGTCGTCGATCGGAAACGGCAGGTGGCGGCGGCGCAGCATGGGGTGACCGTACTTGTCGACGTAGAGCGGCGGCCCGCCCATCCAGCCGGTGAGGAACTCGTACAGTTTTTCCCGCACCGGGGCGAGCTCGGGGCCGTGCATCTTGCGGATGTCCCAGGCCTCGGGCAGCTCGTCCATATGCGCATAGAAACGGTCGACCAGGGCGCGGATGGCCGTCTCGCCACCGATACGTTGATAGTGCGTCTGCATGGCTGGATTGTAACGCGGCGCGCGGGCCGGTCGTGGTGAAACGGGGGATCAAAAAAATCTCGGGGAGGGGAAGGAGGAGATTGGAGCCCATCCCCGAGTCCTTGCTAGGAAGAAGTACAACCCGCCACTGCCGGCAGCCTTGTCCCGCGCGCTGACGACAGCAGCCTTGTTGGGCTGTGGATGTACATAAGCATGCCTCATGCCAGCTTCATGCAAGCCACGCAATCCATTGATCCTGCTTTGTTTATTCGAATATATCGAAAATCATGACCGACCCCGCACACGCCGATTTGCCATAAATGACATACAATCCTGACTCACCCCTGACATCCATGACAAATCCGCCATGCCTTGCGCCGCCGAATTGAGCGCCCTGCTCGACACCCTGCCCGAGCCGCATATCCTGATGGATACCGAATATCGCATCCGTGCCGCCAACCAGGCCTATCGCCGCCTGTATGGCGAGCCGCCGGGGCTGATCGGCATGACCTGCTACCAGGTGTCGCACCGTTTCGACCAACCCTGCGACCGCAGCGGCGAGGAATGCCCCATGCAGGCGGCCCGGCGCACCGGCCGCTCGGCCCGCATCCTGCATGTGCACCATACCCCCCGCGGCGAGGAGCATGTCGACGTGGAGCTGACGCCGATCCGGGGCGGCGACGGCGAAATCGCGTATTTCGTCGAGTCGCTGCGTCGGCTGCGCCAGGACGAATCGCGCACGCTCACCGCCATGGTCGGCCGCTCGCCGGCATTCAACCGCATGCTGGAGCTGCTCAACCGCGCCGCGCCCTCGACCACGCCGGTGCTGCTGCTGGGCGAGTCCGGCACCGGCAAGGAACTGGCGGCGCAGACCCTGCACGAGCTGAGCCCGCGCCGCGACCGTCCGTTCGTGCCGGTGGACTGCTCCGGCCTGTCCGAGGCCCTGTTCGAATCCGAGCTGTTCGGCTACGAGAAAGGCGCATTCACCGGCGCCACCCAGCGCAAGATCGGCCTGGTCGAGGCCGCCGCCGGCGGCACCCTGTTCCTCGACGAGCTGGGCGACATCCCGCTCAACATGCAGGTGAAGCTGTTGCGCCTGCTGGAGACCGGAACCTTCCGCCGGGTGGGCGGAATCGAGACCCTGCCCGCCGACTTCCGCCTGGTGGCCGCCACCCACCGCGACCTGCGCCGCATGGTGGAGTCCGGCCAGTTCCGGCTCGACCTGTATTACCGCATCTCCGCCTTTCCGGTACCGCTGCCGGCCCTGCGTGAACGGCGCGAGGACCTGCCCCGCCTGGCCGATACCCTGCTCGACCGTCTGGCGCCGGGGCGCGGAATCCGCCTCAGCCCCGCGGCCATGGCCCGCCTCATGGAACATGCCTTTCCGGGCAACGTGCGCGAGCTGCGCAACATCCTCGAACGCGCCGTGCTGCTCGCCGACAACGACGAGATCCTGCCCGAGCATCTGCCCGAAGAACTGGCCGCGCCGCTCCCCGCCGGCAGCGGCGCGGAGAATGCGGCCACCGCCGAGATCGTCCCGCTCGACGAGGCCGAACGCCGTTACGTGCGCTGGGCACTCGTCCAGCTGGACGGCGACAAGGCCGCATTGGCGAGGCTTCTCGGCGTAAGCGAGCGCACACTTTACCGCAAGCTCGGACGGCGCTGAGCGACGCCACGGGGGCCTTGCGGGTCATTGACGGCAGCGCCGCCCCCGCCCTATGCTCGACCCACGCATCCAGGAGTCCGCAATGAACCACGAAACCCCGACGAGCGCGGCGCAGGACCCGCGCAAGGTCATGCATTCCATCATCCAGCGCATCGCCACCGGCCCGGAGCTGTCCAAGGACATCCGCCAGGAAGAGGCCTACCTGGGCATGAAGGCCATCCTCGATGGCACCATCGATCCGGTCCAGGCCGGCATATTCTTCATCGCCCTGCGCATGAAGCGCGAGACCATGGACGAGAACAAGGGCATCCTCGACGCGGTGCTGGAGGCCACCCGGCGGGTGACCGCCGAGGTGGACGAGCTGGTCGACATCGCCGACCCCTACGACGGCTACAACCGTTGCCTGCCCGCGGCGCCCTTCCTGCCGCCGCTGCTCGCCGAGCTGGGCCTGCCGGCGGTCAACCACGGCCTCGACGGGGTCGGGCCGAAGTACGGCGTCACCGCTCGTCACGTGCTGCGCGCCGCCGGAGTGCCGGTCGACCTGCCCCCGGTCGAGGCCGCCAGGCGGCTGGCGGATCCCGCCATCGGCTGGACCTATGTCGACCAGGCCCAGTTCTGCCCCGGCCTGCACGATCTCATCGACCTGCGGGTGCGGATGATCAAGCGCCAGGCCATGACCACCATCGAGACCGAAGCGATGCCGATCGCCGCCCGGCGCAAGACCCATTTCGTCACCGGCTACGTGCACAAGCCCTATCCGCCCATCTATGCCCAGCTCGCCCGCCATGCCGGCTTCGACTCGGCGCTGATCGTGCGCGGCGTCGAGGGTGGCGTCATCCCCTCGCTGCGCCAGGCCGGCAAGGCCACCTGGTATCGTGATCGCGGCGAGGAGTCGGAGATGGACATCGACCCGGCCGCGCTCGGCATCGAGCAGAGCGTGCGCGCCGTGCCGCTGCCGGACGACCTGCCCAAGTCGGAGCGCGAGGGCGACGAGGTGGCGATCATGGTCGACGTCAAGGCCACCGCGGTGGCCGCTGCCCGTGCCGGCCTGGCGGCCCTGGGCGGCGAGAAGGGCCCCACCTACGACTCGCTGGTGCTGGCCGGCGCGCTCATCCTCAACCATGTCGGCCATGCCGCCAGCCTCGCCGAGGCGGCCGACCGGGTCCGCGCGGCGCTCGACTCCGGCCGCGCCCTGGCACGGGTGAAGTGATGACCGGCACGGACGGCTTTGTCGCCGTCGCCCGCCTGGGCGAGCTGGCCCCCGGCCAGATGAAGCGGGTCGCCCTGGGCGGCCGCGCACTCCTGCTGTGCAACGCCGAGGGCCGGCATTACTGCATCGACGAGATGTGCAGCCACGAGGACTACTCGCTCTACTTCGGCTGCATCCAGGGTCAGAGCATCAAGTGTTCACTGCACGGCAGCTACTTCAGCCTGGAAGACGGCCGGCCGCTCAACGAGCCGGCCGATTGTCCGCTTCTCACCCACCCGGTGCGCGAGGCGGACGGCCAGGTCTGGGTGCGGCTGGCCGACGCCGCGGCCTGAACCCATCCGCCGCGCCCCATGCGTCTGCGTCGAATCCTGCTTCCCGTGCTCGTGCTGGCCCTCGGCGTGGGCGGTTTCATCGCCCTCAAGGCCACCCG
Organism: uncultured Burkholderiales bacterium; assembly: GCA_964584195.1. Lineage (GTDB taxonomy): Bacteria > Pseudomonadota > Gammaproteobacteria > Burkholderiales > Thiobacillaceae > CAZOZD01. The sequence continues at coordinate 217 of CAZOZD010000119.1, read as the reverse complement.
GCCCGCGCCCCCGGAGGTCAAGGCGCAAGAGCGGGTGTGGCGGATCGAGACCCTCCCCGCCGCGCCCGGCCGCCATTCCGCCACCGTGGCACTGTCCGGGCGGATCGAGAACCCCGCCCTCACCCAGGCCGCCGCCCCCGGCACGGGTCGGGTGTTGCGGGTCAACGTGCGCGAGGGCGAGGCGGTGCGGCCCGGCCAGCTCCTGGTCGAACTCGAC
>CAZOZD010000118.1:0-7088 GCA_964584195.1 uncultured Burkholderiales bacterium | reverse complement strand
AACGATCATGGCGCACGGAAACGCCCCACAAGCCCGGGGGGTCCGCGACAGCCCGTCCCCGGGCTTGTGGGGCGAGCAAATGAACCTTTCCCCAGAGGTTTTCAGGAAATCATCCGTGTTCGCCATCCCACCCGGCACGCTACGATCGATCAACCCAGATTGTCCATTAGGACGCGGGATGATGGCGAGACGGTTTGCGAGCGGATTGGCGTGCCGGCCTCCAGCGCCTCCAGGCGACCGTCACGCAACTCCAGCACTCGATGCATGCGTGCCGCCAGACCCAGATCGTGGCTGACGATGAGCAGGGCGACACGGTGGCGTTCGTTGAGTTCGATCAGGGTGTCCTGGATGTGTCCGGCGGTATGACGATCCAGATTACCGGTCGGTTCGTCCATCAACACGCATGCCGGCCGGGTGACCAGGGCACGGGCGATGGCCGCGCGCTGGCGCTCACCGCCGGAAAGCTCGCCGGGACGATGTTCGAGACGATGCGCGAGTCCCACCTCGGCCAGCCACTGGCGCGCCGCCGCCATGGCCTCGGCACGCGCAACGCGGCGGATCAGGAGCGGCATGGCGACGTTTTCCAGGGCCGTGAATTCGGGCAGCAAGTGATGGAACTGGTATACGAAGCCCAGAGCACGGTTGCGCAGGCGGCCACGTGCGCCCTCGCCCAGCGTCCAGAGGTCCTCGCCGAGCAGGCGGACTTCGCCGGCATCGGGCCGGTCAAGGCCGCCCAGCACGTGCAACAGGGTGCTCTTCCCTGAACCGGAAGCGCCCACCACCGCCAGCCGCTCGCCACTGGAAACACTCAGGTCGAGCCCGGTGAGCACCGGCACCTCGACCCGCCCCTGCCAGTAGCTGCGGGCCAGGCGGGTGGCGCTCAGCAGCGGCCCGGCCTGAAATGCGACCTCACTCATAGCGCAGCGCCTCTGCCGGTTGCACCCGCGCTGCCCGCGCGCTCGGATACAGAGTGGCAAGGAAGGCCAGGACCAGAGCCACGCCCCCCACCCAGGCGACATCGCCCCAGGCCAGGCGCGAGGGAAGTTCGGAGATGTAGTACACATCGGCCGGAAACAGGTCGAAGCCGAGCGCGCGCTCCAGCCAGGGCACCAGGGTGCCAAGGTTGAGCGCGAGCACCACCCCGCTCGCCACCCCGAGAACGGTGCCGATCACTCCAATCAGGCTGCCCTGCACCATGAATATGGCCATGATGCTGGCGGGACTCGCGCCCAGTGTGCGCAGGATGGCGATGTCGGCAAGCTTGTCGGTAACCGCCATGACCAGGGTGGATACGATGTTGAACGCGGCCACGGCGACGATCAGGGTGAGGATGATGAACATCATCCGCTTTTCGATCTGCACCGCGCGGAAGAATGTCTCATGGCTCATGGTCCAGTCGGAGATGTAGTAATCGCCATCGAGGCTCGTCGCCAGTTCGCGGGTCAGCCAGGGCGCGCGATCCATGTCGGCAAGCTTGAGCCGCAGGCCGGAGACCGCATCGCCGAGGCGGTACAGCCTTTGCGCGTCCTCGATGTGGATGAGTGCGAGGCCGGCGTCGTATTCATACATGCCCATCTCGAAGATGCCGGCAACCGTGAACGCTTTCATGCGTGGCAGCATGCCGGCCGGCGTGACCACGCCCTGGGGCGCGATCAGGGTGACCCGGTCACCGGGAAAGGCGCCCAGCGCGCGCGCCAGCTCGCTGCCGAGCAGGATGCGGAATGCACCGGGTTCGAGATCCTCCAGACGTCCCGAACGCATGCGCTGGCCGAGATCGGTCACCGCCGGCTCGTGCGCTGGCGAAACGCCGCGGATCAGGGCCCCCTTGGTCTCGCCGGCCATGGCCAGGAGTCCCTGGGCATTGACGTAGGGGGCGCTGCCGAGAACCCCCGGATGCGCGGCGACCTGTCGCGCCAGCCCCGGCCAGTCGGCGAGCTGCCCGGCGGGGCCGCTGATCTCCATGTGCGCCGCCACGCCGAGAATGCGCGTGCGCAACTCGTGCTGGAAGCCGTTCATCACCGCCATGACGACGATGAGCGCCATCACGCCCAGGGCGATGCCGAGCATGGACACCAGGGAGATGAACGAGATGAAGTGATTGCGGCGCTTGGCGCGGGTGTAGCGCAGGCCGATCCAGAGTTCGTAGGGGCGCACGGGCGGCAGTCTGCCACAGTCCGTGCGACCGGACCACCCCGGTTGGCCCGGGACGGTCCGGGTCAGGCGGGACTCAGCGGTGAGCCAGTCCGGCCATGCGCATGTACTGGCGACCGCCGCCGCACAGCCAGGCCCGCTCGCGCAGGGTGGCCTCGGTCACGGCGAGGTAGGTGAGGAGCTCGGCGCCCTTGAGGCGGGCCAGGGTCTCGACATGGCCGCGACACTCCGACTCGGTCATGAACACGGGGCAGGCGCCGGCCTGCGGAGCGGGCACCGCGACCGGCCCGCCGGCCCCGGCGCTGGCGGCATACACCAGCATGCCCAGGGTGACGGCAAGTATCCGCCCGGGGGAACGGACGGGAACGAACGAAGAACGGGACGGGACAAGTGTTTTCATGGTGGTTTCCACGCAATTCGTATTTAATACAGACTAAACCATTCAACTATTGAACGCCACTACCCATGCGGGTAGTTCAGGGCATCCATGCTTTCGAATGTTTGCGAATATTCGCACATGCTGATTCTACTCCCGTGCCGTGCCGGCGCAAACCATCCACGCAACACGGGCTTCCCGCCGTGTCACGCGGATGCATCACCCCGGGCCGGCCGTTCCGCGGCCAGCAAGCGCTCGATCTCGTCGAAGCGATAATCCTCCAGCCAGGCCTCCAGTCGCCCGGCAAGGGCTGGCGCGGCAGGACGCAACTCGGCGATCAGGCCGCGCACCGCTTCGGCATCGAGGGTGAGCGCGGCCTGGGCGAGGCGGGCGCGCTGGCCGGCATCGAGCGCACTGGCGTCGACCGTGACGGGCACGCCGGCGGCCGGTTCCGTTTCAACCACCGGGCTGCCCCCCGGGAGCGGATGCCCGGCGACGATGGGCAATGCAAACGCGAAACGGCTACCCCGACCCGGGACACTCTCCAGTTCGATGCGCTCGCCCATCCGCTCGACGTACTCACGGCAGATGGTGAGGCCAAGGCCGGTGCCTTCGCCGCGCCGAATCCCCAGTTCGGTCTGGTAGAACGGGTCGAACAGGCGCGTCTGGTCGGCGACAGCAATGCCCGGACCACTGTCCTCGACCTCGAAACGCAGGCGACCATCCTCCGGTCGCAGTCGCAACGCCACGCCACCCCGCTCGGTGAACTTGATGGCGTTGTCGATCAGATTGCCCAGCACCTGGCGCAAGCGATGCGCGTCGGCCTCGACGAAACGCGGCAGGACACTCCAGTCGGCCTCAACCCGGAATTCGAGACCGCGCTTCTCGGCGCGCAGCTGCATCACCTCGACCAGCGTACCCAGCATCGCGCGCAGGTCGAATACCGCCACCTGCAAGTGGCCGTGGCCGGATTCGATGCGTGCGATCTCCAGCACGTCGTTGATCAGGTCGAGCAACTGACGGCCGCTCTGGACGATGCTGTCCACCTGGGCACGCGCGTCGCCGGGCAGGCGCGCGTCGCGCGCCAGCAACTGGGCGAAACCGAGCACCGAGTTGAGCGGGGTACCCAGTTCATGGCTCATGTTGGCGAGGAACGCGGTCTTGGCGCGGTTGGCCTGCTCGGCACTTTCCTTGGCCAACGCCAGCGAGGTGTTGCTGGCGCGCAGGGCGCGCACCTGTTCGCGCAGGGTGACCGCCATGGTATCGAGCGCATCACCCAGTGCGTCGATCTCGTCGCCGCCCGCCCGCCCGGGCGGGCGGGGTTCGAAGCGTCCATCGGCGATGGCGCCGGCGTGCTCGGCCAGGGCCACCACCCGGCGCGACACCATGCGCGACAAAAGCAGGTTGATGAGCACGGCGAGAAGCACGAATGCTGCAATGAATATGATCCCACCCCGCCAGGCCATCGCCCACACCTTGTCGCTGACCTGGCGCACGTCGTAGCCCAGACGAATGAGGCCGACCCGGCGTCCAGAGGGATCACGCACCGGCAGACTGACATCGTCGTACACCTGGCCATCGAAGCGCGGGTAACGCTGGATGAGCGGCGCATCGGCGGCGAGCGCCCGGCGCATGACCGCATCGTCGAAGCGGCGCCCGACCAGGCGGGCATCGCTGTGATAGACCGGCCGCCCATCGAGGTCGACGATTGCGGCATAGGCCAGGTAAGGGTTTTCGCGCAGCATGCGCAGCAGGCGATCATCCATGCCATCGAGCGAATCGAGCGGCAGCCCCAGGGCGAGCAGCTCGGACACCAGGGTGTTGAGACTGCTGCCGACCCCGACCGCCCCGGCCAGCATGGCCTCGCGATAGTTGCTGCGAAACTGGTTCAGGGTCACTGCGGCGGCGAGCAGCATCACCAGCAGGAGCAGGCTGATGGTGATGAACGGAATCTTGTGCCGGAGCTTCATGGCGGCTAGCGCACGATGTTGCGCCCGGCCAGACGGAGGATCTGGATCGGCACGGTGATACCGAAGCGGCGGGTCTTGTTCAAATCGACCGCGAAACCGTACTTCTTCGGCCACTCCGGCGGGATCTGGCCCGGCGCCAGGCCCGCCAGCAGCTTGCGGACCATCGCCGCGGCCTGCTGGCCGATGCTTTCATGCGAGGGATAGACCGAAGCCGTGGCCCCCCAGCCGGCCATGACGTCATCCCGGGTGATGCCGATCAGCGGCTTGCTGGCATGCGCATGCACCACTTCGGCGAAAGGACGACGGGTGCCCATCTGGTCGTTGGGCTTGATGAATGCGTCCACCCTCGCATCCAGCTCCCGGATGAATGGAATGGCGGCCTCGGCCATGGCCTTGTCGCCATGCTCGCCGGTGACCAACGGCACGGCGCGATAGTGGATGCCAATCCCTTCGAATTCCGGATCCTGGCGGACCAGCTCACGCAACCACTGGTTGTAGCTGTGCGACTGCGGCATGTCGGCGTAGATCAGGCCGAACTGGCGCGCCTTCGGCAGCAGCTGGCGGATGAAGCGCAGGCGCGCCCGGACCGGGACCGGATAGCTCACGCCGGTGAAATTGGCCGGCGGCGGCCGCTCGAACGAATCGATCACGCCGATGCCGACCGGGTCGGTGGGTGCTGCAAACACCACCGGGCGATCGAGGCGACCATAGAGCACGTTCTTCGCCGCCAGTGTGGCCACCGTGCCGCCCACCAGGATCACATCGTGGGCATCGGCCTGCTCGCGCAGCAGGCGCTCGCCGACCGCGACATCATTGCCCGCCGCGCGCAGGGTGACGTGCAGGTTGCGGCCCTCGCGCCAGCCTGCCGCCGCGAGACTGGCAAGCAGCGCGGCGCGGATCTCGTCATAGGGGTTGCCGTGCTGTGAATCGACGATGAGCAGACGCCGCTCGCCCCCGGCCTGGGCGAAAGCCGGCCAGGGACTCAACAGCCCGGCCGCGAGCCAGGCGAGCGAACGGCGCCGGTCCGTCAGCACGGCGGCCGCCTATTCGCCGATCAGGTGGCCGAGCACCGTGCGCCGCTGGGCCGCGCGGCGGTGCTCGAACAGGTAGATGCCCTGCCAGGTGCCCAGCCCCATCCGTCCTTCCCGCACCGGGATGGAAAGCTGGCTCTGGGTGAGTGCGGCGCGCACATGCGCCGGCATGTCGTCGGGGCCTTCCAGGGTGTGCCGATAGAGGGGGTCGTTCTCCGGCACCAGGCGGGCCAGGAAGGCTTCCAGGTCACGCTGCACGTCGGGGTCGGCATTTTCCTGGATTACCAGGCTCGCCGAGGTGTGGCGCACGAACAGGGTGAGCAGGCCGTCCCGGAGACCGCTTCCGGCGATCCACTCCGCCACCGTCGCGGTGAAGTCGTACAAGCCCTTGCCACGGCTGGCGAGACTGAATTCCTTGAACTGTTGTTTCATCCGCCGATTCTAGCGGAAAGCCGTTCAGGAGGGGCCAGATTCAGCCCGCTTTGGCGAGCAGATTGAGCAGGAAGGTCTGCGCCTCGAACAGCTTGCCGCGCCGGGCGCGGCGGCGGTAGCTGCCGTCCGGCTGCATCTCCCAGGTCTTGCCGTTGTCCTTCAGATACGCCTTGAGCCCCTCGTTGATCACCCGCTTTTTGAGTTTCGGATCGAGCACCGGAAAACAGGTCTCGATGCGGCGGAAGAAGTTGCGGTCCATCCAGTCGGCACTGGCAAGGTATACATCCTCGGCACCGCCGTTCCAGAAATAGAAGATGCGGTGGTGCTCGAGGAATCGGCCGATCACCGAGCGCACCCGGATGTTTTCCGACACCCCGGGCAGGCCCGGGCGCAGGGCGCACACCGCACGCACGATGAGGTCGATCTGCACCCCAGCCTGGCTCGCCTCGTACAGTGCGGCGATCACCCGCGGCTCCAGCAGGGCATTCATCTTGGCGACGATCATTGCCTTCTCGCCGCGCCTTGCCCGTTCGGTCTCGTTGCGGATGGCGCGCACGATGTTGGCATGCAGGGTGAAGGGCGACTGCCAGAGGTGGGCATGCTCGCCGGCGTCGCCCAGGCCGGTGATCTGCATGAACACGTCGTTGACGTCCTCGCACAAGGCCGGCTGGCAGGTCAGCAGGCCGAAATCGGTGTACAGGCGGGCGGTGCGGGCATGGTAGTTGCCGGTGCCAAGGTGGGCATAGCGCTTGATGCGGCCATCCTCGCGGCGGATGACCAGGGCCATCTTGGCGTGGGTCTTGTGGCCGACCACGCCGTACACCACATGCGCGCCGGCCTTTTCGAGCTGCTCGGCCCAGTTGATGTTGGCTTCCTCGTCGAAGCGCGCCATCAGCTCCACCACCGCAGTCACCTCCTTGCCGCGCTGCGCGGCCCTGATGAGGTGGCGCATCAGTTCCGACTCGCTGCCGGTGCGGTATACGGTCTGCTTGATCGCCAGCACGTCGGGATCCTCGGCGGCCTGGCGGATGAAGTCGACCACCGGCTGGAAGGACTGGAACGGGTGATGCAGCAGGATGTCACCGGCGCCGATGGCGGCGAACAGGTTCTCCTCGTCGGCGAGCGGCG
>CAZOZD010000117.1:0-7109 GCA_964584195.1 uncultured Burkholderiales bacterium | reverse complement strand
CCGCCATCCTCGGCATCGACGGCAAGGGCGAGTACGCCACCACCTTCTTCGGCTACGGCGAGAACGGCCGCATCCACAAGATCAAGGAGTTCTACGACCCGGATTCCCTGGGTGGCCTGTACGGCGCCATCACCGAATACCTGGGCTTCGAGATGCTGGACGGCGAATACAAGGTCATGGGCATGGCGCCCTACGGCGACCCACACAAATACGACCTGTCGCGCCTGGCCAAATTCGAGAACGGCGAACTGGTCATCGATACCGACTACGCCAACGTCATCGGCTTTCGCCGCTACAAGGAAAAGGGCAAGGGCTATTACTTCTCCCCCAAGCTGATCGAGTGGCTGGGCCCCATGCGCGAAGGCGACATCGCCGACGACCCCTACATCCACTACGCAGCCAGCATGCAGAAGCTGTTCGAGGACCTGGCGCTGCAAATGATGGACCACTACCTGGGCGACATCCTGCGCGAGACCGGCAAGCTCGCCTTCTCCGGCGGCGGCGCCCTCAACGTCAAGCTCAACCAGAAGATCATCGCCCGCCCGGAGTTGAAGGAACTGTTCGTGCAGCCCGCCTCCGGCGACGCCGGCACCGCCATCGGCGCTGCTTCCTACGTGTCGGTGCAGCGCGGCGTGCCGGTGGAGAAGATGGAGCACGTCTATCTGGGACCGAAATACAGCAACGAGGATGTCATCGCCGCCTGTGCCCGCCACCCGGCCAAACCCCAGTGGCAACAAATCGAAAACGGCGACGAGGAAGTGCCGAGACGTATCGCCCGCATCCTCGCCGACGGCCAGCCCGTGGCCTGGTTCCAGGGCCGCATGGAGTTCGGCCCGCGCGCGCTGGGCGGCCGTTCCATCCTCGGCTGCCCGAGCGTGCCCAGGGTGGCCGACCGCATCAACGAGCAGATCAAGTTCCGCGAGCGCTGGCGTCCGTTCTGCCCGAGCATGCTGGACACGGTGGGGCCGCAAATGCTCCAGTCCATGCATCCGGCGCCCTACATGACTTTCACCTTCGAGGTGGCCGAGGCATGGAAGACGCGCGTGCCGGAAGTGGTGCACGAGGACGGGACTTCGCGCGCGCAGGTGCTGAAGCGCGAGTTCAACCCGCGCTATTACGACCTCATGCTGGAACTGGAAAAGCTCACCGGCAATGGCGTGGTACTCAACACCTCGCTCAATAGGCGGGGGGAGCCGATGATCTGCTCCCCCACCGATGCGCTGAACATGTTCTTCGGGTCAGATTTACGTTATCTGATCATGGAAGACATCCTCGTCGAGAAGGTCGCGCTGGCGTGAGCCGGAGGGTGCTGTGACCGCCTTGCAGGGTGTGCTGGACAAACTTGCGCGCCAGTTGTCTCCGGTTTGGACGGCTTTTATCGGTAGCATCTTGCTGTCGGTGATTGCCCTTGCGGGCAGCGTTGCGCCGAATAACGACGGCATGCTGTACGTCGAGACCGCGCGTATTTATCAGTCTGGCGGCTGGCAGGCCGCACAGGCCCTCTTTGACTGGAATGCACTGGCTCGCACCTTCATGGCCGTGCTCATGGCGCATATCGCTGACCTGACAGGCTTGGGAGTGCAAGCTGCGGGATATCTGCTTTCTGCTGCTTTTCTGGCCGGAACCTGTGCGTTGTTGGTGGCGATCACGCGCATGCAGTTTCCGACGGCCGCCTGGGCGGCGTGCGCGGTGGTACTTGCTTTTCCAGGATTGAATAATTACCGCGATTACATCATTCGCGAGTTTGGTGCCTGGTTTTTCATCTTTCTCGGATTCTGGCTTGCGCTGCGCTGGGCGAGCCGACCGACATGGCGGGGCGGCCTGCTGGCCCAGGCCGCCCTTGCTGCAGCAGCGTTGTTTCGCCCGGAGGTTTTGCTCTTGCTCCTGGCTTTGCCGCTCTGGCAGTTGGTGCGCTGGCGTGAGGGGTCGGTAAGGCACCGCCTGCTCATGATTGCCGGACTACCGATCGCGGGCTTTCTGCTGCTCCTGGGGGTCATGCTGTTCGGAGGCCTGGAGGGCCGGCTGGGGCCGTCGCCTCTGACGCACGTGAATGTTGCCGAGAAGATGCATGCATTCACGAGCGCGGCGCACAACCTGGGCGCTGTGCTGCCCCAATGGTCTGCGGACGAGGCAGGTCGCATCCTGTTCCTCGGTTTGCTCGCCATCCTGCCGCTCAAGCTGCTTGGAAACCTGGGGCTGTTCGTTTTGCCTGCCGTATTCGCTTTCAGGCATGAAGTCGGCGTCCGCCTGCGTGCCTGGGCGCCCCTGTCGTGGGCGTTCGCGCTCTATACCCTGGTGCTGGTGGTGTTTGTGCTGGAGCGGCTGTTCCTCACTTCCCGCTATGTGACGCTGCTCAGCCTGCTGGCGGTGCCCTGGGTGGCCGTTGGCCTGCAGGCCCTATGCGCGCGGCGACCACGGGTGAGCCTTGCCGTGGCGGGCTTGGTATTCCTGTTGGCCTTCGCCAACGTAATCAGCACCAGCCCACGCAAGACGCACCTGACTCAGGCAGCCGACTGGTTGCGGCAGCAAGCTGTGGCTGAAGCGCGGCATTATGTAGGGGACGCCAAGATTGCTTATCTGGCAGGACACAGCTATCTCGCCGCGGGTCGTCAGCTGGCAGGTGGGCCACTAGAACTTGACGTGCTGGCGAGCGCTTTTACACGAGGTGAACTGGATCTGGCCCTGGTTCCTGCACCCCTTGCAGCGTCTGATGCCATGTACGCCTGGGCGGCGGAACAGGGTCTCAAGGTGCTGCGTTTCGATGACGGCGGAAAACGCGCCGTATACGTGTTTCAACGGCCCTGAACAAAACAGTTAGGCTGCCTCCGTTGTGGGTGGCAGGGTATGGCGGGCAGGCTGGTATTCCGGTACCCATTTACTCAGTTCGCGGCGTGCCTGTTCATCATCCACCGGGCCGGGGTGCGTCAGCCAGGGACGCAGACGGGCCATGAAGTCCGCGGCCACGGCCCGGGACTGGGCGATCCGCAGCTTCGGGTGCGGCGTTTCCCGGGTGGTCTCGCTGTCCGCCAGCACTTCCTCGTATAGTTTCTCGCCGGGGCGAAGGCCGCTGAATACGATGCGAATTTCGTTTTCTGTGTAGCCGCATAGACGGATCATGTTGCGTGCCATGTCGAGGATTTTCACCGGCTCGCCCATTTCCAGCACAAAGATCGCTCCCCCCGATCCCATCGCCGCGGCCTGCAAGACGAGTTGCGCCGCTTCCGGTATGGACATGAAATAGCGCGTGATCTCGGGGTGGGTAACGGTGAGGGGGCCGCCCCGGGCGATCTGTTCCTGGAATTTGGGAATGACGCTGCCATTGCTGCCCAGGACGTTGCCGAAGCGGACGATGGTGAACTGGGTGACCGGGTCTTCCCGATACAGGGCCTCGCAGACCATCTCGGCGAGGCGCTTGGTGGCGCCCATCACGTTGGTCGGGTTGACCGCCTTGTCGGTGGAGATGAGGACGAATCGCTCCGCCCCGTGGCGCCGGGCGCACTCGGCCAGTTGCAGGGTGCCGAAGACGTTGTTGCGCACGGCCTGCCAGGCGTTGCCCACCTCCATGAGGGGCACGTGCTTGTAGGCGGCGGCATGGAAAATGATGCTCGGCTTGTAGAGGGCGAAAACCTCCTCGAGTCGCTCAGGGTCGCGCACGTCTCCTGCAAGGGAAACAATCCGTGTCTCGGGACGGTTGCTGAGGAACCATTGTTCCAAGGTATAGAGGGCGAATTCGCCGAGTTCGAACAGCACGATCCTGGCGGGGGCGAAGCGGGCAAGCTGGCGGCACAGCTCGCTGCCAATGGATCCCCCGGCGCCGGTCACCAGCACGGTTTTTCCGGCCAGCATGGCCTGGACATGGGCGGTGTCGATATCGACCGGCTCCCGGCCAAGCAAATCCTCGATGGCGACGGGGCGCATGGCGCTGATGGTGACCCGCCCCGTCATCAGGTCTTCCAGGCGGGGAACCGTGAACACGTGGCCGCCGGCCTCGACAGCGAAATCCGTGGCGCGTCGCAGGGTTTCCGGGCTGGCCGACGGCATGGCGAGAATGACGTGCTGGGCCTCGCAATCCCGCAGGACGCGCGGCAGGTCCGCCACCGTGCCGGCCACGGGGCGGCCGAAGAGCTCCAGGCCCTGCTTGGTGGGGTCATCGTCGACCAGGGCGACCACCCGCCAGTCCGGACTGCGCTCCAGTTCCCGCACCAGCATGGCGCCGCCGCGCCCGGCGCCGACGATGACCACCGGCTTGCCGGTCTTCAGGGTCTCGCCATACAGGCGATGCTCCTTCCACATGCGCCAGGCGAGCCGTCCACCGCCCATGGTGATCACCAGCAACAGGGGATACAGCACCAGCATGGAGCGCGGGATGGTGGGCAGGCCGCGATGCATGGCCACCAGCAGAACCAGGGCGGCGACGGAGACGCCCGCCGCCTTCAATACGCGCTTGAGATCCAGCAGGCTGGAAAACGCCCAGATGCCGCGGTACAGGCCGGCCCAGTGGCAGGCCGCAGCGTGCACGGGGACGAGCACCAGCAGGCCAAAAAACATCTGTTCGACATAGGTGGCCGGCCAGTCGAAATTGAAGCGGATCAGGTAGCCACCGACCCATGCGATGACCACAGCGGACAGATCGAACAGCATGGTCAGGGTGGCGCGATAGGAAAGCATCATCGTGGAAATCGTGGGTGTATCGGTGGTCGGGGCGGATCAGTACCCGGTGAGTGTGTCGCGAATCACGTCGCAAACCAGGTCGATCTGTCCCTCTTCCAGGTTTGACCCGGAGGGCAGGCAGACACCGGTGCGAAAGGCCTCGTCGCTGAAGCTGTAACCCGCCTCGTGGGGGTAGTAGTCGCACTTGGCGAACAAGGGCTGCAAATGCATGGGGTTCCAGACATGGCGGGCCTCGATGTGCTGCCGCGCCAGGGCGGCGATGAGTCCGGTGGCCGTGGTCTTCGCCACCTCCGGGTCCAGGGTGCAGACGCTGAGCCAGCGGGTCGCCAGGCCATAATCCGCCTCAGGCATCCAGCCCAGGCCGGGCAGGTCGGACAGCGCCGCCCGGTAACGATCGAACACACGGCGCCTGGCGGCGACCCGATCTTCCAGCACCCGCAACTGGCCACGACCGACGCCGGCCAGGATGTTGCTCATGCGGTAGTTGTAGCCCATCTGGACATGCAGATACCAGGGCGCGGGATCCCGCGCCTGGGTGGCGAGGAAGCGCGCGCGCTCGACCAGTTCCGCATTGTCGGAGACCAGCATGCCGCCACCGGAGGTGGTGATGATCTTGTTGCCGTTGAAGGAATAGACGCCGATCCGCCCCCAAGTGCCGCTGGCGCGGCCCCGGTAGGTGGCGCCCAGGGATTCCGCCGCGTCTTCCACCACGGCGACGCCGTAGGCCTCGCACAATTCCATGATGGGCGCCATGTCGGCGCTCTGGCCATACAGGTTCACCACCACCAGGGCCCGGGGCAGGCGGCCTTTCCTGTCCGCGTCGGCCAGGGCGCGCCGCAGAGCGGGAACCGAGAGGTTCCATGTGGCGGGATCCGAATCGATGAACACGGGCGTCGCGCCCTGGTAGAGGATGGGATTCGCGCTGGCGACAAAGGTCAGGCTGGAGCAGAACACCACATCGCCCGGTCGCACGCCGAGCAGATTCAGCGCCAAGTGGATGGCTGCGGTGCCGGAGGACACCGCCGCCGCGTGGCCGATGCCGACGTGCTCCGCCAGTTCCCGCTCGAAAGCATCCACGTTGGGCCCCAGGGGCGCGATCCAGTTGCTGCGGAAGGCATCTTCGACGAATTCACGTTCCTGCTCACCGAGATGCGGCGTGGAGAGCAGGATGGGACTGCGCAGGTCACTGCGGATGATCAGGTCGCGCGGCCTGCCGTTTTCGTCGACCAGGGGGATGTGGTCGATCTGGAAGCGGTCCATCAGTTCAAGGGCGGCGCTCTGGCTCGCGCCGAGAGGCAATGAAACCGCGTTTTTCTCCGGCAGGCACACCAGCGTGTCCTGCAGCGTCGCGCCCCCCACCAGGAGGCGCCGCAGGTCGCCATCCGTGATGGTTCGGCGCAGGCATCCGGCCTCGTCAAGCAGGAGCAGGACGCGGAGTGCCCCCCGATCCAGGCGGGCCATGGCATCGCGAATCGTGATGTGCGATTCGACAAGGAGTGCGTCAACGTTTCTATGCATGATTATTTCGCGGGCACGCCCATGATTGTTATCCCCGGGGGCACGCTGCGGGTGACCACGGCACCCGCGCCAACCGTGGCGCCCTCGCCAATTTCCAGCCCGGGCAGGACAACGCAGCCACTGCCCAGCAAAACGCCTGCCCCGATACGCACCCCCCCGCCCAGCACCGCGCGCGGCGCCACGTGAGTCCAGGCGCCGATACGGCAGTCATGGTCGACGATGGCGCCATGATTGACGATGACGCCTTCGTCGATGCGGGACTCCGCGCCGATGACCGCCATGGCCGCCACGAACACGCCATGCCCCATGGTCGCGGAGGGGGACAGGCATGCCGCCGGATGCACGATGCTGAACAGGCTGGCACCCGCCTGGCGCGAGGCCAAGGCCAGACGCCGTCGAGCGTCGTTGACGCCGATCGCGACATGGATGTCGACATCGCCGATATCGCCCTGAAGGCAGGGCGTGCTCACGGCATGCCCCAATATTTTCACGCCATGCTTCGCCGGATCGTCGTCACGTACCTCAACCCGGGCTTCCGGGCGCATCATGCGCAGGGCTTCGAGGACCACCTTGGCGTGCCCCCCGGCACCAAATAAAAGACAGCGGTCAATAAGCATTGCACTTCATCATTAATTCGCGATCGATGGGAAGCGTGGCCAGCAGTTCAACGATGCGCGCACCGGCGCGGCCATCGCCATACACATTCCGGACGGGCCGCCGCCCGCTGGATAGGCATTCTCGCAGTGTCGCCACGATGGCGCCATGGTCGACCGGAACATCCCGAACATTGGTGCTGCGCTCGCGCCCGTGCTGGCGATCCCCCACATTGATCACGGGGGTTCCGAAGGATGCCGCTTCGATGATGCCGCTGCTGGAGTTGCCCACCATGACATCTGCCGCCGCCATCCAGTCGATGAACT
>CAZOZD010000116.1:0-7193 GCA_964584195.1 uncultured Burkholderiales bacterium | reverse complement strand
ACCGGGGCAAGAAGGGCGGCGCCCTGGGCGGGGTCAAGACCGCTGCCAACATCCTCAACTACATGGCGGGCGCCTCCGAGGCCTCCGTGCTGGCCAACATCCGTGAACACGATCCAGACCTGGCACAGAAGATCCAGGATCAGATGTTCACCTTCGACAACATCCTTGAACTGGACGATCGTTCGGTGCAATTGCTGCTGCGCGAGGTGCAGTCGGAGTCGCTCATCATCGCCCTCAAAGGCACTTCGCAGGAGATGAAGGACAAGATATTCAAGAACATGTCCAGCCGCGCTGCTGAGGCACTCAAGGAAGACCTGGAGTCGAAGGGGCCGGTACGCCTGTCCGAGGTCGAGGCGGAGCAGAAGGAGATTCTCAAGATCATCCGTCGCCTGGCCGACGAAGGCCAGATCGTCATCGGTGGCAAGGGTGGCGACGAAGGCATGGTCGAGTAATCCAGCGCGCTGCCTACATACCACGCCAGCATGCCCGCCAACGTCATCCCCAAGGAGCAGCTCACGGCCTATCAGCGCTGGGAGTTGGCGGCCTTCGAGGAGGCCGGCCCGGTCGAGTCGGGCGATGTGCAAAGCAGCGAGGTCGAGGGTGAGGTGCGTCTGCCTACCGCCGAGGAGATCGAGCAGATCCACGAGGAGGCGCGTCGTGCCGGCCATGTGCTTGGCCTCGAAGAGGGGCGCAAGGCTGGCCATGAGGCCGGCTACCGCGAAGGCATGGCGCGTGCCGAGGGCGATATGCGACGTTTGGGGGAACTGGTCGCCGCACTTGATGCAGCGGTGCTGCGCGAGGATGAACGCCTTGCCGGGGAGGTTCTGGCGGTGGCGCTGGGTGTGGCCCGCGCCATGCTGAGGGTCGAACTCCAGGTCCACCCGGAGCGTATCCTCGATGCCATCCGCGAGGCCTTGGCCAGCCTGCCCAGCCTGTCCGGCCACCTGCGCATCCTGGTGCATCCGGACGATGTCGAGACAGTGCGGGAGTGGCTGGAGATGGAGCATGGCCATCTATCCAGCCGGGTGATCGAGGATGCGCGCATCGAACCGGGTGGTTTCCGTGTCGAGACCGGACAGAGCCAGATCGATGCCCAGTTGCCGACCCGCTGGCGCCGCATCCAGGAGCAGCTCGACACCCGCTGGGACTGGCGCGTCGAGGAATGAACCGGTGAACGGCGAGGATCGCGCCAATGCCCTGGTCGACTATCTGCGCGCCTGCGGCCAGACCGCACTGGCGGCCGAGCCGTGGCAGGCCACGGGTCGCCTGACCCGGGTGGCGGGCCTGGTGATGGAGGCCTCCGGCCTCAAGTTGCCGACTGGCGAGAGTTGTACCGTGTCGATGCCGGGTGGCCAGCGGGTGCAGGCCGAGGTGGTCGGTTTCCACGGTGACCGGCTGTATCTGATGCCGGCCACCGATGTCTATGGCCTGGCCCCCGGCGCCCTGGTTACTCCCGACCGTGACAGCCTGCCCGAGGTGCCGCGCATCGGCCGGGTATCGCGCCTGTACGCAGGCGAGAATCGCCTGCGCCAGGTGGCGGTGGGGCCGGAGATGCTCGGTCGCGTCATCGACGGTGCTGGACGGGTGATCGACCGCCATGGTCCGCTCTCGCCCTTGGCTCGGGCGCCACTCTACGGTCGCCCGATCAATCCCATGCAGCGGGCGCCCATCCGTACCGTGCTCGATGTCGGCGTGCGTGCCATCAATGCATTGCTCACCGTCGGGCGGGGACAGCGCATGGGGCTGTTCGCCGGCAGCGGTGTCGGCAAGTCGATGCTGCTGGGCATGATGGCCCGCTACACATCGGCCGACGTGGTGGTGGTCGGCTTGATCGGCGAGCGCGGTCGCGAGGTCAAGGAGTTCATCGAAAACATCCTTGGCGAGCCTGGACTGGCCCGTTCCGTGGTGGTGGCCGCACCCGCCGACTCGCCGCCCTTGCAGCGCCTGCATGGCGCCGCCTATGCCACCGCGGTGGCGGAATATTTTCGAGATCAGGGCCTGGACGTGTTGTTGATCATGGATTCGCTCACCCGCTATGCCCAGGCCCAGCGCGAGATAGCCCTGGCGGTGGGCGAGCCGCCGGCGACCAAGGGCTACCCGCCTTCGGTGTTCGCGAAGTTGCCGCAACTGGTCGAGCGGGCCGGCAATGGTCCGGAAGGTGGCGGTTCGATCACCGCTTTCTATACGGTGCTTACCGAGGGGGATGATCCGCAGGACCCCATCGCCGATTCGGCGCGTGCCATCCTCGACGGCCACGTGGTGCTGTCACGCCAGCTTGCCGACCAAGGGCATTATCCGGCCATCGACATCGAGGCTTCGGTGTCGCGCGCCATCACGGAATTGCTCGATCGTGGCGAACTGGAACAGGTACGCCGCTTCAAGGGCTTGTATTCGAGGTTCCAGCGCAGCCGGGATCTCATCACGATCGGCGCCTACACGCGTGGCAACGACCCCCAGCTGGACGAGGCCATTGCATTGTATCCGCGCATGGAGGCCTTTCTGCTCCAGGAGTTTCTCGACAAAGAGGATTACGCCGCCAGCCGTGAACAGCTGGCGGCGCTCATCCAGGGCGGGTGAGTTGACCGCGTCCGCGGCTGGACGCGGTCGCCGGGATCATTCCTTTTCGTGGGCGTTCTTGGAGATGCGCCACCACAGGAACAGCCCCATCGAGATGATGAAGCCGATCGTGAACAGCGACAGCAGGCCGATCGGGGTGGTGAACAGTTCCTTCATCAGTACATCCATCGTTTTCTCCTTCGCGTGAGCCTGACGGCGTATGGTTGGTCGACTTGCTCGATGAACCCGGGTGGGGTCATTCCTGAATCGGGCGCAGGATGCGTTCCCCCGTGAACGGGGCCTGCCATTGTCCGGTCAGGCGCCAGGCGCGGTCTGCCGGTTCCAGCACCAGAGTGCGGCGGGCCTCGCGGAGCGGGGGCAGCGTTGCAGTGTAGACGCCATCGGCGTCCGCTTGCAGGGTCAGTTCGTGATCCTGGCCGGACTGGGTGGGGTGGACGATCGACAGCTTCAGTTCGCGCGCGAACACCGGGGTTCCGGCCGATTCCAGGTGCAGCGCGAGGCGATCGCCGCTGGCCTGAATGCGGGCGCTGAGGTGCATGGCGCGTGCCTGGGCATCACGCTCGAACACCTGGTGTATGGCCATGCCTTCCTTGTAATACTCCTCGCTGACCAGTCCGTCGAACTTCTGGCTGGCGATCCACCAGGTGGTCAGGCTGCCGACCACCGCCGACATGGGCAGGACGATGATCAGCCAGACCATGGGGATGCGCCACCAGGGCGGGGTCTCGCGCGGCAATGTGTTTGTGTTCATGGGCCTCTCACTTCAGGAAACTGGATTTGGTCTTGCGCGTGATGCGCGGATCGTCGAGCGAGACGACTTCGAAATGGATGGGGTTGGAGGGCTTGCTCAGCGCCAGCCGGGGGGCCTCGACTACGACGTTGATGTTGGTGGTGCCCAGGGCGGCGATCTCGATCTCGTCCGCCGTGTTCAGCCGCAAGCCATCGATTCCGGTCGCTGCGATGCGGTAGCGGTGTGGCCGGCCGTCCATGTTGATGATCTGCAGGCGATAGAGGTTTTCGATGTTGCCGCTGGGGGCTTCACGCGACAGGGTGAGTCGGTCACGGATCACGTCGACCTGGAGCGGGATGCGGTTGGCCAGGGTGTAGATGAACGCGATGCAGATCGCGCCGAGCATGGCGGTGTACACCAGGGTACGTGGCCGCAGGGTGTGGCGCACGATCTCGCGGTCGGGATACTTGCCGTCGATCGCGTTCTGGGTCGAATAACGGATCAGTCCCTTGGGCGAGCCCACTTTTTCCATCACCTGATCGCATGCATCGATACAGGCTGCGCAGCCGATGCACATGTATTGCAGTCCGTTGCGGATGTCGATTCCGGTCGGACAGACCTGCACACAGATGCCGCAGTCGACGCAGTCACCGAGCCCCCTCGCTTTGGCGTCGACATGCTTGCCACGCGCACCGCGCGGTTCGCCGCGGCGATAGTCGTAGGTGATGATGAGTGTGTCGGGGTCGAACATCACGCTCTGGAAACGGGCATAGGGGCACATGTACTTGCATACTTGCTCGCGCATGAAGCCAGCGAAGCCCCAGGTCCAAAGGCCATAGAACAGGATCCAGAAGGTTTCCCACGGCCCGAACTCCAGGCGCATGAATTCCTGCCAGAGGATTTCGATGGGGGTGAAGTAGCCGACGAACGTGAATCCGGTCCACAGCGCCAGCACGATCCAGGCGAGATGCTTGCCACCCCGGCGCAGGATCTTCTCGCCGTGCCAGGGCATGCCATCCAGTTTGCGCTGTTTCTTGTGATCACCCTCAAACCAGCGTTCGATCTGCATGAACAGCTCGGTATACACCGTTTGCGGGCAGGCATAGCCGCACCACAGCCGACCCGCCACGGCGGTGAACAGGAACAGCGCCAGGGCGGCGATGATCAGCAGTGTGGCCAGCCAGATGAAGTCCTGCGGCCAGAACACCCAGCCGAACAGATAGAACTTGCGCGCGCCCAGATCGAACAGTACCGCCTGGCGTTCGTCCCAGCGCAGCCAGGGCAGGCCGTAGAACACGGCCTGGGTTGCGATCACCAGCAGGACACGCCAGGTGTTGAACAGGCCGGACACGGCCCGGGGAGTGATCTTCTTGTGGATTTCGTACAGGCTTTCGGCCTGCGTTTTTTCCATGGCCGGGGATTTCGGATCTTGGGGGGAGGAGGGGTCCGTCACTGCGTTTCCTTTTCAAAACCTAGACTGGCGCCCGGGGCGCCGGTGAAAAGCTCTCCTCCTTCATGCCGGCCATTCGGAATGGCGACGATGTCCGCGTTCGCGGGCAAATCGACTGGGTTCAATCGATTTGCCCGCGCGGGCCGGCTGGGCCGACCCGCGCAAGACGGCTCCTTATTGCGCGGCTTCTGCGTCCGCGGCTTCGGTCACCACCGGCTCAGGGGCGGCAACCACGGGCTTCTGGCCACCGCCCAGACCCCATACATAGGCGGTCAGGAGGCGGATCTTGGCATCCCCCAGCATGTCCTGGTAGGCCGGCATGCCACCCTTGCGGCCTTTGACGATGCTTTCGACGATGGCCTCGACACTGCCGCCGTACATCCAGGCGTCATCGGTCAGGTCGGGGAAGCTCGCCATCGGCATGCCCTTGCCGTCCTCGCCGTGGCAGCCGGCACAGACCGCGTACTTTTCCTTGCCGGCGGTTGCCATGGTGGTGTCATGCGGCTTGCCGCCCAGCGCCAGGACATAGTGGGCGACCTCGCGGGCGCTGGCCTCGTCGCCGGTGAGGTTGGCCGGCATCTCGGCCAGGCGGCCTTCAGCAATGGAGGCCCGGATCGAATCGGGGTCACCGCCGAACAGCCAGAGGTGGTCGGTCAGGTTGGGGAACTTGCCGTCCACGCCCTGGGCGGAGCTGCCGTGGCACTGCATGCAGTAGGTGAGGAACAGGCGCTGCCCCATCTCGCGTGCGGTGGGGTCGGCCGCGACCTGCATGACGTCCATGCCGAGGAACGGCGCCATGACCTTGTCGAACTCGGCGTCCACCCGCTCCCGCTCGCTCTTGTAGGCATCGGCCGAGGACCAGTTCCACGCCCCGCTGAACTTGCCAAGGCCGGGATAGAGGACCAGATAGGCGATGCTGAAGAAGATCAGGAAGTAGAAGCCGTACAGCCACCAGCGCGGCAAGGGGTTGTTGAGTTCCTGCAAGTCGCCGTCGAAGGTCGGCGCCAGCAGTTCCGGCTGCTCGCCGGGGGCGAGCTTGCGGGTGGTCTGGCTCATCAGGAACCAGATCATGCCAATGATGGAAAGGATGGTGATGCCAGCGATGTAGTAATGCCAGAACTCGCTGATGAAATCGGGTACTGCGTAGCCTGCGATCATTTGAATCTCCTCGCGATTGGGTCAGGCACGCCGGTCATCGCCGGGCACGTCGTCGTCGCCCACGAAGGGCAGGTTGGCGGCGTCCTCGTATTTCTGGCGATTGTCCTTGTGGTAGGCCCACCAGACGATCGCCACGAAGATCACGAAGAACAGCACGGTGACGGCGGAACCGATGATGCCAGCGTACATAACGTGTGCCCCTGCCTCAGTTGCTCTTGGGAGCGTTGGTGCCCAGGATCTGGAGATAGGCGATCAGCGCGTCCATCTCGGTCTTGTTCGCCATCAGCTCCTCGGCCTCGGCGAAATCCTCGTCCGTGTAGGGATGGCCAGCCCAGTTCTTGAGCACGGTCATCTTCTTGCGGATGGACTCCACCGACTCCACCGGAGTGTCCGCCAGCCAGAAATAGGAGGGCATGTTGGACTCCGGCACGACGTCGCGAGGATTCATCATGTGCACATAGTGCCACTTGTCCGAATAGCGGCCGCCGACCCGGTGCAGGTCCGGGCCGGTACGCTTGGAACCCCACTGGAAGGGGCGGTCATACACGAACTCGCCCGCCACAGAGAAGTGGCCGTAACGCTCGGTCTCGGCGCGGAAGGGACGGATCATCTGCGAGTGGCAGGTGTAGCAGCCTTCCCGGATGTAGATGTCGCGTCCGGCCAGTTGCAGCGCGTTGTAGGGCTTGAGACCCGGCACCGCTTGGGTGGTGGACTTCTGGAAGAACAGCGGCACGATCTGGACCAGGCCACCGACGCTGACCAGCAACAGGGTCAGGACGATGATCAGGCCGATGTTCTTTTCGATGGTCTTGTGGGAAATCATCTCGTTGTCTCCTCTGGATCAGGCCTGGACGGCGTCGGGGATGCGGGCGTCGTTCACCACGCGGCCCGCGGCGATCGTCTTCCAGACGTTGTAGGCCATGATCAGCATGCCGACGAAGAACAGTGTGCCTCCCACCAGACGGATGGTGTAGAAGGGATACATCGCCGCCACCGACTGGGCGAAGCTGTAGGTCAGCGTGCCATCGGCATTGGTGGCGCGCCACATCAGGCCCTGGGCGACGCCGGCGATCCACAGCGAGACGATGTAGAGCACGACGCCGATGGTGGCGGTCCAGAAGTGGGTGTTGATCAGCTTGACGCTGTACATCTCCTCGCGACCAAAGAGGCGCGGGATCAGGTAATACAGCGAGCCGATGGAGATCATCGCCACCCAGCCGAGCGCGCCGGAGTGCACGTGACCGATGGTCCACTCGGTGTAGTGCGACAGGGCGTTCA
>CAZOZD010000115.1:0-7208 GCA_964584195.1 uncultured Burkholderiales bacterium | reverse complement strand
AGGGCGCGGCCGAGCTTCGGTCCTTCGGTATGCGGTACCGAGATGAGGTTCTCGATGCCCAGGGTATCCATCACCTGGCCGCCGAAACGCTCCGCCACCAGGCCGGTGCGAATGCCCTTGCGCGCGGCATAGATCGCCGCCGCCGCACCCGCCGGGCCACCGCCCACCACCAGCACGTCGAACGGCGCCTTGGCCGAGAGTGCCTCGGCGTCGCGGGCCGCGGCACCGCTGTCGAGACGGGCGACGATCTCCTCGACGCTCATGCGACCCTGGCCGAATGCATCGCCATTGAGGAACACGCTCGGCACGGCCAGGATCTGGCGCGATTCGACCTCGTCCTGGAACAGCGCGCCGTCGATCATCACGCTTTCCACGCCGGGGTTGAGCACCGCCATGAGGTTGAGCGCCTGCACCACGTCCGGGCAGTTGTGGCAGGACAGCGAGATGAAAGTCTCGAACCGATACGTACCGGTGAGGCCGCGGATCTGCTCGATGACCGCCGCGTCGACCTTGGGCGGATGGCCGCCGGTCTGCAACAGGGCCAGGATGAGCGTGGTGAATTCATGCCCCATGGGCAGGCCGGCGAAGCGGATGCGCGCGGCTTCGCCCACGGCGCCGACCGAGAACGAGGGGCGGCGCGCGTCGTTGCCGTCGAAGCGGGCCGTGACCTTGTCCGACAACGCGGCGATCTCGGTGAGCAGTTCGCGCATTTCGGCCGAGCGTGGGCCGTCGTCGAGCGAAGCGACCAGCTCGATGGGGCGCTGCAATTTTTCGAGATAGGCGGAAAGCTGGGCCTGGATGTTGGTGTCGAGCATGGTGTTTCTCCTGGTTCAGTCGGCAACACCGGGCCGTTACCGCGGGTAGCGGCCGGGTGTTGTGGCTGGGGTGAGGGGGGAGGGGCGTGGGCACGATGCCCTCACCCCCGGTCCCTCTCCCGGGAGGGAGAGGGGAGGGTGGGTCAGATCTTGCCGACCAGGTCCAGCGACGGGGCCAGGGTCTTGTCGCCTTCCTTCCACTTGGCGGGGCAGACCTCGCCCGGGTGCGCGGCGACATACTGGGCAGCCTTGATCTTGCGCAACAGCTCGCTGGCGTCACGGCCGACGCCACCGGCGTTGATCTCGATGATCTGGATCTTGCCGGCCGGGTCCATGACGAAGGTGCCACGCTCGGCAAGCCCGGCTTCCTCGATCATCACGCCGAAGTTGCGGGTGATGACGCCGGTGGGGTCGCCGACCATCGGGAAGCCGATCTTGCCGATGGTGTCGGAGGTGTCGTGCCAGGCCTTGTGGGTGAAGTGGGTGTCGGTGGACACGGCATAGATCTCGACGCCGATCTTCTGGAACTCGGCGTAGTTGTCGGCCAGGTCGCCCAGCTCGGTGGGGCATACGAAGGTGAAGTCGGCCGGGTAGAAGAACACCACCGACCACTTGCCCTTCAGGTCGGCCTCGGTGACGTCGACGAACTTGCCGTTGTGGAAGGCGGTGGCCTTGAAGGGCTTGATTTCGGTGTTGATCAGGCTTTGCATGGTTTCATCTCCAGTCGGGTTGTAAAACGGTTTGCGCGATAGATTTCGTCTTGCGACGGAACGAACTCTATAGGGCGTGCCAGAATCAATCCAATTGATTGTTTAAAACACATCGATAGCCAAACACAATCAGCGTTTCCGGTCCGTCGAGGATTGCCGGTGGAAGTCGCCCACGCCGGGGCGGAGACGGCGATAATCCCGGCCATGATCCGACTCCAGCATCTCACCCTCATGCGTGGCGGCAAGACCCTGCTCGATGCCGCCGATCTCACACTCAACCCCGGCGAGAAGGTTGGTCTCATCGGCGCCAACGGTTCCGGCAAGTCCAGCCTGTTCGCCCTGCTGCGCGGCGAGTTGCATGCCGACGGCGGCGAGATGGACCTTCCGGCCGGCTGGCGCATCGCCCATGTCGCCCAGGAAACCCCGGCCCTGGAGCGTTCCGCGCTCGACTACGTCATTGACGGCGATGCGCCCCTGCGCCGCCTGGAGGCCGAGCTGGCACAGGCCGATGCTGCCCACGATGGCCTGCGTTGCGCCGAGCTGCATGCCGCACTGGACGACGCCGGCGCCTATACGGTGCGCTCGCGCGCCGAACAGCTGCTGGCCGGGCTTGGTTTCGGCGCCGACTCGATGGAGCGGCCGGTGGCGAGCTTCTCGGGTGGCTGGCGCATGCGCCTGAATCTCGCCCAGGCACTGATGTCGCCCTCCGACCTGCTGCTTCTGGACGAGCCGACCAACCACCTCGATCTGGACGCCATCCTGTGGCTGGAGGATTGGCTGAAACGCTATCCCGGCACACTGATCGTGATCTCCCACGACCGTGATTTCCTCGATGGCGTGGTGAACGTGATCGTCCACGTCGATGGCCGGGCGCTGAAGCGCTACGGCGGCCACTATTCGCAGTTCGAGGTCCAGCGTGCCGCCAGCCTTGCCTTGTCGCAGGCCATGTACGACAGGCAGCAGCGCGAGCGGGCCCACCTGCAATCCTTCATCGACCGCTTCAAGGCCAAGGCCACCAAGGCCCGGCAGGCGCAAAGCCGGATGAAGATGCTGGCGAAGATGGAGGAGCTCGCCCCCGTCCATGCCGCGGCGGCGTTTTCATTCGAATTCGGCGAACCGGAACGGGCGCCGAATCCACTCCTGGTGCTGGATGCGGTGGACGCCGGCTATCCGGCCGGCGGGGAGGCGCCGGTGTTGCGAGGTGTCCAGCTCACCCTCCAGTCCGGCAGCCGGATCGGCCTCCTGGGTGTCAACGGCGCCGGCAAGTCGACCCTGATCAAGACCCTGGTGGGTGAACTGGCCCCGCTCGCCGGTCGCATCACGCATGGCAAGGGCCTGGCCATCGGTTATTTTGCCCAGCACCAGCTGGAAACCCTGCGGCCGGACCAATCACCCTTGTGGCATCTGGCCCGTCTGGCGCCCACCACCCGCGAGCAGGATCTACGTAATTTTCTCGGCGGCTTCAATTTCAGCGGCGAGATGGCGAGCGCACCCATCGCGCCCCTGTCCGGCGGCGAGAAGGCGCGCCTCGCCCTGGCGCTGATCGTCTGGCAACGCCCCAACCTGCTGCTGCTCGACGAGCCGACCAACCACCTCGACCTGGAGACGCGCGAGGCGCTGACCGTCGCGCTGGCCCAGTTCGAGGGCACACTCATCCTGGTTTCCCACGATCGCCACCTGCTGCGCGCCACCTGTGACGAATTCATGCTGGTCGCCGAGGGCGGCGTGCGTCCGTTCGATGGCGACCTGGACGACTACCGCGACTGGCTGTTCAGGAAGATTGCCGAGCGTGCGGCGGCCGCCAGGGCCGACAAGGGCTCGGTCGCGTCGGCCCCGCGTCAGGCGGACAAGGCGCAAAAACGTCTGGAGGCGGAGGCGCGCCAGCGCCTGGCCGCCCGCCGCAAACCGATCGAGGCGCGCCTGGCACGGCTGGAGGCGGAGATGGCGGGATACAACGCGCGCAAGGCCGAGCTCGACCTTCGCCTGGCCGATCCGGCCTTGTACGCCGCGGCCGAAAAGGAGACGCTCAAGACCCTGCTGCTCGAACAGGCTGAACTTGCGCGGGTACTGGAAGCGCTGGAAAACGAATGGCTGGCCGCCCAGGAGGCGCTGGAAGCGGTGCTGGCGGAGAAGGGGTGAGTACTGCTCAGGACGAGGGGGGCGTCATCCGCCGCGCCAGTTTGTTGAGGATGGGGATCACCGCGAGTTCGAGTATGCCGACCAGGATGAACAGCGGGCCGAGCAGGCCGGCCACATCGGCGCTGAAGAAGGGGGGTGGCGCCAGCAGCAGCCAAAGGCCGGCGGCGAGCAGACTGATGGCGGAGAAGAGCATGTAGCGGTTGACGAAGCGCAGACCGGGGGGCAGGGCGGTGGGTGCCGGGGCGGGCGCGCTTGCCTGGGGCTGGGTGGTGGAAAACGCACTGGGCTGGCGGAAATCACGGGTCATGGCGTACTCCTTCAGGGGCCGGTCTTGCGCGAGGCGGGTGTGGCGCGTTCCTGCGACCACAGGCGGAGCTGCTTGATCTGTTCTTCCATGGTGCGTGCCAGCGGTACCAGGCGGCCGGTGCTCCACAGCACGTCGCGTTCGTTGAACGGCCGTTCTTCCTGGAAGGCGTGCACCACCGCCGCCTTCACGCCCTGTTCGATCTCGGCGCCGCTCCAGTTCTTCATCGCCGCGGACAGCATGGCGAGGTTGAACGCGGCCGGATCACCGCCCGCCGCTTCGATGTGGATGGCGAGGATGGCGCGGCGTTCATCGTCGCTGGGCAGGTCGAGGAAGAACAGCTGGTCGAAGCGGCCTTTGCGGATCACCTCGGCGGGCAGTTTTTCGATGCGGTTGGCGGTGGCGACCACGAATACGGTAGCCGGCTTTTCCTGCATCCAGGTGAGGAAGCTGGAGAATATGTTCTGGTTGGTGCCGTGGCTGCCTTCGTCATAGCCGAAGCTGTTTTCCATCTCGTCGATCCACAGCACCAGCGGCGCGATCTGCTCCGCCACGCGCAGGGCGTGGTCGAATGCATATTCGGGCGAACCCCAGGCGCCGGACAGCACCAGGTTCATGTCCAGACGCACCAGGGGCAGCTTCCAGGCGCCGGCAATGACCTTGGCGGCCAGGCTCTTGCCGCAACCCGACACACCCATGAACAGCACCCCGGAAGGCAGTGGCGCGCCGGCTTCGAGGCCGGCGCGGCTGAAGAAACGGGTCCGGCTGGTGACCCATTCCTTGAGGTTTTCCAGGCCGCCGACGCGGTCGATGTCGATGGCGTGGGGAATGTATTTCAGGCAGCCCTCGCGCATCAGCGCGCTGGCCTTTTCGGCGTGGATCTCGTCAAGCGCCGCGTCGGCGCTGAGCTTGTGCTCGGCGATGAGACGCAGGAGCAGGTGACGTACCTGGTCGAGGGTCATGCCCTTCATCGCCGCCGCACTTTGCTCGACCCATGCGTCGGGCAGGTCGAGGTGGTTGGCGGTGACCACGGCGGCCAGATAGTCGCGGATCTCCGCTTCACCCGGCAGGCCCAGATCGACCATGTACATCTGGTGCGCCAGGCTTTCGGGCAGGGCTAGGCGCGGGTAGGAGATGAACAGCGTCAGGTCACGCTTGCCGGCCGTCGCGTACAGGTCGCGCAGGGCGCGCACCAGGGCCGGGTCGTCGGCCCAGAATGCGGGCAGGTCCTTGAACAGGTAGAAGGCGTCCTCGCCGGATTCGAGCACATGCCGCAATGCGGCCAGCGGCTCGGTGCATGGCCGGGCCGGCTGGCCGGCGGCGGTGAGGCCCTGCGTGCTGCTCCAGCTCCACAGCGGTCGGGCCTCGCCATAGTGGGTCTCGGCCAGGCGGGTGAGCAGGGCTTCCAGGCGGCCTTCCTCCTGGCAGACCACGTACACCAGCGGCTGGCGCGCGGCCAGGGCCTTGTGCAAGCGGACGCCGGGGGCGTCGCTGACCACGCCGCTCAGCCCAGCGCCGCGGTGACGATGGCGCGGGCCTCCTCGACGATGGCGGCGAGGTGCTCGGCGCTCTTGAAGCTTTCGGCGTAGATCTTGTAGATGTCCTCGGTGCCGGATGGACGGGCGGCGAACCAGCCGTTCTCCGTGCTTACCTTGAGGCCGCCGATCGGCGCGTCGTTGCCCGGGGCGCGGGTGAATTTGCCGGTGATGGGCTCGCCGGCCAGAGTGGCGGCGGTCACCTTGTCCGGGGTGAGGTTCTTGAACGCGGCCTTCTGTGCCGGGGTGGCGGCGGCATCGATGCGGGTGTAATGCGGCGTGCCGTATCGCGCCGCCAGGGCCTGGTAGTGCTGGCCGGGGTCCTTGCCGGTGACCGCGGTGATCTCGGCGGCCAGAAGGCCCAGGAGGATGCCGTCCTTGTCGGTGCTCCACACCGTGCCGTCGCGGCGCAGGAACGATGCGCCGGCGCTTTCCTCGCCGCCGAAGCAGAAGCTGCCGTCCAAAAGGCCGGCGGAGAACCACTTGAAGCCCACCGGCACCTCGACGAAGCGGCGGCCCAGGCCTTCCACCACCCGGTCGATGAGCATGGAGCTGACCAGGGTCTTGCCCACGGCGGCGCGGGCCGGCCAGTCCGGGCGGTGGGTGAGCAGGTAATCGATCGCCACGGCGAGGTAATGATTGGGGTTCATCAGGCCGACCGAGGGCGTGACGATGCCGTGCCGGTCCACGTCGGCGTCATTGCCCCAGGCGATGGCGTACTGGTCCTTGAGCGCCACCAGGCTGGCCATGGCGTAGGGGCTGGAGCAGTCCATGCGGATCTTGCCGTCGTGGTCCAGGGTCATGAAGCCGAACGCGGGGTCCACGCGCGGGTTCACCACTTCCAGATTCAGGCCATATTTTTCGGCGATCGGCCGCCAGTAGGCCACCGCCGCCCCGCCCAGCGGATCGACGCCGATCCTGAGATTCGCCGCACGGATCGCGTCCATGTCGATGACATGGACGAGGTCGTCCACATAGGGACCGACGTAATCGATCTCCCGGGTGGTGGCGGCAGCCATGGCCGCATCGAGCCTAACCCGCTTCACCCCGGCATTGCCTGCTTCCAGGAGTGCATTGGCGCGTGTCTCGATCCAGCCGGTGGCATCGGTGTCGGCCGGGCCGCCGTGGGGCGGGTTGTACTTGATGCCGCCGTCCATGGGCGGGTTGTGCGACGGGGTGATGACGATGCCGTCGGCGCGCGGCGCGGCCGCAGCGCGGTTGTGGGCGAGGATGGCGTGCGAGATCACCGGCGTCGGGGTGAAGCCGCCGCCGGCCTGGATGCGCACCTCGACGCCGTTGGCTGCCAGCACCGTGAGGCAGGTGGCCTGGGCCGGGGCGGACAGGGCGTGGGTGTCCATGCCGAGGAAGAGCGGCCCGGTGATGCCCTGCGCCGCGCGGTACTCGCACACCGCTTGGGCGATGGCGAGGATGTGCGCCTCGTTGAAGCTCTTTTTCAGGGCGCTGCCACGGTGGCCGCTGGTGCCGAAGGCCACGCGCTGGGTCGGCTCGGTCGGATCGGGTGCATCGCTGTAGGCGGCGAGCAGGGCCGGGATGTCGGTCAGTACCTCGGCCGGTGCGGGCCGGCCGGCGAGGGGGTGGGGCATGGCGGTCTCCAGAAATCTCGGGCTTCAGCCGTCGGCCGTGATGCGTGCGATCAGCGCATTCAGGGTGGCCTCGGCCTGGTCGTTCGGCACCTGGCAGGTGC
>CAZOZD010000114.1:0-7249 GCA_964584195.1 uncultured Burkholderiales bacterium | reverse complement strand
AATGGTATCATGCGGGCCCGATCCGCCCTTTGTCGTGCCACCTTGCGGTGGCGTGTCGTTCTCCCTCCGAGTCCGTGATGCGTCAAGCCGAAATCACCCGCGATACCCTGGAAACCCGCGTTCGCGTCCGGCTCGATCTGGATGGCGGCGGCGAGGCCCGTTTTTCCACCGGGGTGCCTTTCCTCGATCACATGCTCGATCAGGTCGCCCGTCATGGCGGGGTCGATCTGGAAGTGGTGGCCGAGGGCGATCTGCACATCGACGCGCATCACACCGTGGAGGATGTCGGAATCACCCTTGGCCAGGCGTTTGCACGCGCGCTGGGGGACAAGAAGGGCATCCGCCGTTATGGCCATGCCTATGTGCCGCTCGACGAAGCGCTCTCGCGCGTCGTGCTCGACATCTCCGGTCGCCCGGGGCTGGAGTTCCATTGCGAATTCACCCGCGCCCGCATCGGCGAATTCGATGTCGACCTGATCCGCGAATTCTTCCAGGGCTTCGTGAATCACGCCGGCGTCACCCTGCACATCGACAACCTGCGCGGCATCAATGCGCACCACCAGGCCGAGACGGTGTTCAAGGCATTCGGCCGGGCCCTGCGCATGGCGCTGGAGGTTGATGAACGCATGGCCGGCCGGTTGCCGTCGACCAAGGGAGCCCTGTAATTGGCCAGCGGCGCGGCAAACATCGCCATCATCGACTACGGCATGGGCAACCTGTATTCGGTGGTCAAGGCCATCGAGCATGTCGCGCCCGGCGCGTGCGTCGAGCTGACCGACGCGCCGGAGGCGATCCGCGCCGCCGACCGTGTGGTGTTCCCCGGTCAGGGCGCGGCGCGTGACTGCATGCGCGAGATCGAGGCGCGCGGCCTGCGCGGGGCGATCCTGGAGGCGGCGGCGGAAAAGCCATTCCTTGGTATATGCATGGGCCTGCAGGTGCTGTTCGAGCACAGCGCCGAGGGGGATACCCCTTGCCTCGGGGTGTTTCCGGGCGAGGTGGTCCGTTTCGACGAGAGCCACATGCGCGCCGCCGGCGAGCGCCTCAAGGTGCCGCACATGGGCTGGAACGGCGTCCGCCAGGTGCGTTCGCATCCGCTCTGGGCCGGCATCGCAGACGGTGCGCGCTTCTATTTCGTGCACAGCTATCATGTGGTCCCGGCCGCCGAAGATCTGGCCGTGGCGAGCAGTGATTACCCGCAAGCGTTCGTGTGCGCCTGTGCCCGCGCCAACGTGTTCGCGGTGCAGTTTCATCCCGAGAAGAGCGCGGCCGATGGACTGCGCCTGCTCGCCAATTTCGTGGCCTGGAACGGCCAGCCCTGAACAACCCTTTCGACACGACGGTACGACGGCCATGCTCATCATTCCCGCCATCGATCTCAAGGACGGTCATTGCGTTCGCCTCAAGCAGGGCGAGATGGACAGTGCCACGGTGTTTTCCGAGGACCCGGCGGCCATGGCGCGCCGATGGGTGGAGGCCGGCGCCCGCCGCCTGCATCTGGTCGACCTCAATGGCGCATTCGCCGGCAAGCCGGTCAACGAGGCCGCCATCCAGGCCATCACGGAGGCTGTGGGCGAGGACATCCCGGTGCAGCTGGGCGGTGGCATCCGCGATCTGGACACCATCGAGCGCTATCTCGACGACGGCATCCGCTACGTCATCATCGGCAGCGCGGCGGTGAAGAACCCCGGTTTCCTGCACGATGCATGCAATGCATTCCCCGGCCACATCATCGTCGGCCTGGATGCGAAGGAGGGTAAGGTGGCGGTGGAGGGCTGGTCGAAGGTGACCCATCACGACGTGATCGATCTGGCCCGCCGCTTCCAGGATTACGGCGTCGAGGCGGTGGTGTATACCGACATCGGCCGCGACGGCATGCTCTCCGGGGTCAATGTAGACTCCACGGTCGAGCTGGCCCGGGCCCTGACCATCCCGGTCATCGCCAGCGGCGGCATCACCAACCTCGATGACATCCGCAAGCTGTGTGCGGTCGAGGATGAAGGCATCATGGGCGCCATCACCGGCCGCGCCATTTACGAGGGCACCCTCGACTTCGTCGCGGCGCAGAAGCTGGCCGACACGCTGAATGGTCGAGGAGCATGAGGCCTAAAGTCTCCGCGCCAAAGGCGCGCAAATTCCTAGCCCCTAGCCCCTAGCCCCCCATGTCTCTCGCCAAACGCATCATTCCCTGTCTCGACGTCACCGCCGGCCGCGTGGTCAAGGGGGTGCGCTTCGTCGAGCTGCGCGATGCCGGCGATCCGGTCGAGATCGCCCGGCGCTATGACGAGCAGGGCGCGGACGAGTTGACCTTCCTCGACATCACCGCCAGTTCGGATGACCGCGACCTGATCCTGCACATCATCGAGGCGGTCGCGGCCCAGGTGTTCATCCCGCTCACCGTCGGCGGCGGCGTGCGTGCCGTGGAGGACGTGCGGCGGTTGCTCAATGCCGGCGCCGACAAGGTGTCGATCAACACCTCGGCGGTGACCAATCCGCAACTGGTTCGCGATGCATCCGACCGATTCGGCGCGCAATGCATCGTCGTTGCCATCGACGCCAAGCAGACGGTGTGGGGCTCGGCGCCGAAATGGGAGATCTATACCCATGGCGGTCGCCGCGCCACCGGCCTGGATGCCGTGGAGTGGGCGAGGAAAATGGAGTCGCTTGGCGCGGGTGAACTGCTGCTCACCAGCATGGACCGCGATGGTGCCAAGACCGGATTCGACCTCAACCTCACCCGTGCCATATGCGACGCGGTCAATATCCCGGTGATCGCCAGCGGCGGGGTGGGCAACCTGCAACACCTGGTCGATGGCGTGAAGATCGGCGGTGCCGACGCGGTGCTCGCTGCCAGCATATTCCATTACGGCGAATATTCGGTGGAGGAGGCCAAGCGCTACATGCGTGAGCATGGCGTCGAGGTGCGTTTATGAATGAAACCTGGCTTGACAAGGTGAACTGGTCCGCCGAGGGCCTGGTGCCGGCCATCGCCCAGGATGCGGCCAGTGGCGACATCCTGATGGTGGCCTGGATGAACCGGGACGCCCTGAAACGCACCGCGCAACTGGGTGAGGCGGTGTACTGGTCGCGTTCGCGCAAAAAGCTCTGGCACAAGGGCGAGGAATCGGGGCACACCCAGAAGGTGATCGAAATCCGCCTCGATTGCGATGGGGACGTGGTGCTGCTCAAGGTCGAGCAGAAAGGCGGCATCGCCTGTCACACCGGCAGGCGCAGCTGTTTCTTCCAGCGCCTGGAAGAGGGCGGGTGGCGCGCGGTGGATGCAGTGCTGAAAGACCCGAACGAGATCTACGGCAAATGAGCAGCGACATACTGTCACGTCTGGCCGATACACTTGAGGCGCGCAAGTCGGCCGACCCGGGCTCGTCCTATGTCGCGAAACTGTACGCCAAGGGGCTCGACGCCATCCTCAAGAAAGTGGCCGAGGAGGCGGCGGAGACCCTCATGGCGGCCAAGGACGGCGAGCGGGAAAAGGTCGTCTACGAGACGGCCGATCTGTGGTTCCATTGCATGGTCCTGCTGGCCCGCGAAGGCATCCGTCCCGAGGAGGTGCTTGCCGAGCTGGCGCGTCGGGAAGGGTTGTCGGGGCTGACGGAGAAGGCAAACCGAAAGGAAAACGCATGAGCGCGGACTGTATCTTTTGCAAGATCGTTGCCGGGGAAATCCCCAGCCGCAAGATCTACGAGGACGAGGACATCTTCGTGTTTCACGACATCCGCCCCGTGGCGCCGGTGCATTTCATGCTCATCCCCAAGCGTCATGTCGCTTCGCTGGCCGAGTGCGATGAAAGTCACCAAGAGGTATTGGGCAGGATCCTGCTGCTTGCGCCCCGGCTGGCGCGCGAGCAGGGTCTGACGGACGGCTTCCGCACCGCCATCAACACCGGCCGGGGGGGCGGGCAGGAAGTGTTTCATCTGCATGTGCATGTGATCGGCGGCGCGGGGCCGCGGCCGCTTTGAGTGAAGCGGGCCGGGGCTCGTGTCGATCGTATAGATTCAATTCATAGGAGCATAGTCATGGGTTCGTTCAGTATCTGGCATTGGTTGATCGTGTTGCTGGTGGTGGTGCTGGTGTTCGGTACCCGCAAGTTGAAGAACATCGGTACCGACCTCGGCGGCGCGGTCAAGGGGTTCAAGGATGCAGTGAAGGAGGAGCAGAACAAGCCCACCGAACTGCCCCGCCAGGCCGATTCCGGTACGACGTCCGGCAGTGGCAACACCATCGATGTCGAGGTCAAGGACAAGCAGCAGGGTTGAATGGGCGTGTGGTGATGGGCGTGAGGCGAGGGTCTTCCACAAACCCCTAGCCCTTAGCCCTTAGCCCTTAGCCCTTAGCCCTCCCCGCATAATGTTCGATCTCGGTTTCACCGAACTCCTCGTCGTTGGCGTGGTCGCCCTGATCGTCATTGGTCCGGAGCGGCTGCCCAAGGTGGCGCGCACTGCCGGCCAGTGGGTGGGACGCCTGAATCGTTTCGTGTCCGACATGAAACAGGACATCGATCGCGACCTGAAGCTGGAGGAGTTGCGCAAGTTGCAGGCCGAAATGCGCGAGACCGCGCAGAAGTACGAGATCCTCGCCGAACAGGCCGGGCAGCGGGTGCATGAGGAGGTTGGTCAGGTCGACCGGGTGATGCAGGCCATGGCGGCCACCGACGGCGGCCTGGCCATGCGTGAATACGAAAAGATCAAGTCGGAGACGGCTGCCACCCAGCCGGCTGGCCAGGAGGGCGTACCGTCGGCACCGGTGCCGGCCGATCCGGGCGCGTCCCCGGAGCCGGCTGCGTCACAGGAGCCGGGCGGCGTGTCTGCTCCGCGGCCGTCCCGGGCGGCCGATGAATCCGTGTTCAGCAGTCGCCTTGACGATCCGCCGCCCCTCGACGATCGTCCGGCCGCCAGCGCCGAGCCCGCCAGCACGCCGGGCAAGGGGGCGTGATGGATTCGCCGCAGACCTTCATCAGCCACCTGATCGAGCTGCGCGACCGCCTGCTGCGCTCGGTGCTGGTCTGGCTGGCGGTGTTCGTGGTGCTGTTCCCGTTCGCCAACGACCTGTATAGCCTGCTCGCCCAGCCGATGCTGGCCAAGCTGCCGGCTGGCGGACAGATGATCGCCACCGAGGTGGTGACGCCGTTCTTCGTGCCGGTGAAGGTGGCCTTGATGACCGCCTTCCTGCTGGTGCTGCCCTATCTCCTGTACCAGGTCTGGGCATTCGTCGCACCGGGCCTGTACCAGCACGAGAAGCGGCTGATCCTGCCCCTGGTCGGCTCCAGCATCGTGCTGTTCGCGGTGGGCATGGCGTTCGCCTATTTCCTGGTGTTCCCGGTGGTGTTCGGCTTCATCGTCGGCATCGCCCCCGAGGGGGTGGCGGTGATGACCGACATCAACAAATACCTCGATTTCGTCATCACCATGTTCCTGGCCTTCGGCCTCACCTTCGAGACCCCCATCGTGGTGGTGGCGCTGGCGCTGATGGGCGTGGTGAGCGTGCAACAGTTCAAGGATGCGCGCCCCTATGTCATCGTCGGCGCATTCGTCATCGGTGCCATATTCACGCCGCCCGACGTGATCTCCCAGATCCTGCTGGCGGTGCCCTTGTGGCTGCTGTACGAACTGGGCATCTGGATCGCCGGCTGGCTGCCACGTCGCGCCGGGCCGGATCCCGATGCGGAGGCGTACCGGCCGCTGTCGGAGGCCGAGATGGACGCCGAGCTGGATCGCATCGAGGAGGATCAGCGCCGCTCGCGCTGAGCTTCCGGACGCGGTCGGACCGGCGCCCGCTGGCCCGGGGCGCGGCGCGATTTCGAATGCGGGCGGTTTTTCGGTAGAATCGCGCATCACTTCCAGCGCATTCGCAGATGACCCGATACGTATTCGTTACCGGCGGCGTGGTTTCCTCGCTTGGCAAGGGCATTGCCGCCGCGTCACTGGCCGCCATCCTGGAGTCGCGCGGCATCAAGGTGACCCTGCTCAAGCTTGATCCATACATCAACGTCGATCCGGGCACCATGAGCCCGTTTCAGCACGGCGAGGTATTCGTGACCGAGGATGGCGCCGAGACCGACCTCGATCTCGGCCATTACGAGCGCTTTACCCATGCCAAGATGGCCAAGCGCAACAATTTCACCACCGGCCAGATCTACGAGTCGGTGATCAAGAAGGAACGGCGCGGCGAGTATCTCGGCAAGACGGTGCAGGTCATCCCGCACATCACCGACGAGATCAAGCGCCAGATCCGCATGGGCGCCGAAGGCGCGGACGTGGCGCTGGTCGAAATCGGCGGCACGGTCGGCGACATCGAGTCGCTGCCCTTCCTGGAGGCGATCCGTCAGATGGGCATTGAGGAGCGGGGGCGCACCTGTTTCATCCACCTCACCCTGCTGCCTTACATCCCCACCGCCGGCGAGCTGAAGACCAAGCCGACCCAGCATTCGGTGAAGGAGCTGCGCGAGATCGGCATCCAGCCCGACATCCTGCTCTGCCGCGCCGATCGACCCATCCCGGCCGAGGAGCGGCGCAAGATCGCGCTGTTCACCAATGTGCAGCCGGAGGCGGTGATCGAGGCACTCGATGCGCGCACCATCTACCAGATTCCAATCCTGCTGCACGAGCAGATGCTGGACGAGATTGTCTGCCACAAGTTGCAGATCCTGGCCCGCGCCGCCGACCTGTCGGTCTGGAAGTCGATGGTGGCCGCGCTGGAAAACCCCGAGCACACGGTCGACATCGCATTCGTCGGCAAGTATGTCGACCTGACCGAGTCGTACAAGTCGCTCACCGAGGCCATCGTCCACGCCGGCATCCATACCCGGAGCCGGGTGAACATCCATTACCTTGATTCCGAGGTCCTGGAGGACGAGGGTGTCGCTGCCTTGACCGGCATGGATGCCATCCTGGTGCCGGGCGGCTTCGGCAAGCGCGGCACCGAGGGCAAGATCGCGGCGATCCGCCATGCCCGCGAACACAGGGTGCCTTATCTGGGCATCTGCCTGGGCATGCAGATGGCGGTGGTCGAGTTCGCCCGTGACGTGGCCGGCATGAACGACGCGCATTCGACCGAGTTCGAGCCGGGTACGCCCTATCCGGTGGTCGGCCTCATCACCGAGTGGCTGGATGCCTCCGGCCGGATCGAGAAGCGCAGCGAGCAGTCCGACCTGGGCGGCAGCATGCGCCTGGGCGGTCAGGTCTGTCGCCTGGCGCAGGGCAGTCTGGCACGCGAGATCTATGGCCGGGACGAGATC
>CAZOZD010000113.1:7065-7330 GCA_964584195.1 uncultured Burkholderiales bacterium | reverse complement strand
CTCGGTGAGGGCGGGCCAGATGAGCTGGGCGGACAGGATTACGCCCACAAGCATGCCGACAATTCCCCATATCACAGTCATGATGGCGAACTGGCGGACGACCTTGTAGTTGTATGTCGCTTCCATACGGGTCTCCTTCGCAGTTGAGAGGGTGTGTTCTAGTAAGCCGATAAAATCGACGGGAGAATCCTATTTAGGGGTTCGGCCGATGTCAATCGGAAACCTGAATCCGTGCTCCCCCAGACCGCCAACGATCCTGCGGGCC
>CAZOZD010000113.1:0-7055 GCA_964584195.1 uncultured Burkholderiales bacterium | reverse complement strand
AAATACAGTAAACGCTGGGCGTTGCGGGGCGGGCGGGGCTTGTTTCAGCGCTCGGTTGGGGGGCGGGACTCGCGTTCGTCGCGCCGGGAGGGTTCCATGTCGTCGTCCATCAGGATGCGGTGGGCCGGGCCTTCCATGTCCTCGAACTGGCCGGTCTTTACCGCCCAGAGGAAGATCCAGGCGATGAAGCCGACGAACACCAGGCTGATGGGGATGAGCAGATACAGGATGTCCATGCGCGGAGCTCCGGCGGCGGGTCAGGGGGTGCGTGCCGGGGCGGGGCGCAGTGGGGGCGCCGGGTCCGGTGTGGGGGCGGCAGTGCGGCGGGGGCCGGCCAGCCGCAACGCGTTGAGCACCACCAGCAGGGAGGACAGCGACATGCCCAGCCCGGCCATCCAGGGCGTGACGTAGCCCATGGCGGCGGCCGGCACGGCGGAGATGTTGTAGGCGAGCGACCAGGCCAGGTTCTGGCGGATGATGCGCTGGGTCCGGCGTGCGACCCGCACGCCCTCGCTCAAGCGCATCAGCTCGCTGGACAGGAGCACCATGTCGGCCGCCGCCTGGGCGGCCTCGGCGCCCTGGTCGATGGCGATGGATACCTGCGCCTGGGCCAGCACCGGGGCATCGTTGACGCCGTCGCCGGTCATCGCCACGATGGCTCCGGCCGCCTGCATCGTCTTCACTGCGGCGAGCTTGTCTTCCGGCAGCATGCCGCCGCGTGCGTTTTCGATGCCCAGGCGCGCCGCCAGGGCCTGGACGTTTTCCGGGCGGTCGCCGGAGAACAGGTGCAGGCGCACACCCAGCGCACGCAATTCATCCACCATTTCGCGCGCATGCGGGCGCAGCTCGTCGCCGAGTCCGAACCAGGCGATCACGCCCTGCGCGTCCGCCAGGCCGACCACGGTGAGCCCGGCCGGGAGTGGCAGATCGCCGGGAGCGGCGATGAATGCGGGGGTGCCGACCCGGTACATGCGGCCGTCGATCTCGCCTTCAACGCCCTGGCCGGGCAGGTAGCGCAGCTGGCTGGCGACGCGAGGCGGCGCGTCCGTCGCTGCCTCGCGCAAGGCGCTGGCGATGGGGTGGGTGGCGCCCTGTTCGAGGGCGGCGACCAGGGCCAGGGCCTCGGCTTCGCTGCCGCGCAGAAGTTTGGTCTCGCGCAAACGGAATTCGCCGGTGGTGAGGGTGCCGGTCTTGTCGAACACGAAGTCGGTGGCGCGGGCCAGGGTCTCCAGGGCGTGACCGCGGGTGGCGAGAAGGCCGCTGCGGGTGAGCCGGCCCAGTGCCGTGGTGAGCGCGGTAGGCGCCGCGAGTCCGAGGGCACAGGGGCAGGACACCACCAGTACGGAGACGGTGATCCAGAACGCGCGGCTGGGGTCGACCACATACCAGATGGCGGCGACGGCGCTGGCGATGAGCAGCAGTCCGACCACGAACCAGCCCGCCACGCGGTCGGCGGCCAGGGCCAGACGTGGCTTTTCCGCCAGGGCCCGGTCGAGTAGGCGGACGATGCCGGACAGCACGGTGTCGGCGCCGATGCGGTCGACACGCACCACCAGGGGGCCGGCGAGGTTGATGGTGCCGCCGATCACGGCGATGCCGGGGTGCTTGCCGACCGGGCGCGATTCGCCGGTGAGCAAGGATTCGTCGACGCTGGAGTCTCCTTCCACCACGGTGCCGTCGGCGGGGAAGCTCTCGCCCGGGCCGACCAGCACATGATCGCCGGGCGCGAGCCGCACCGCCGCAACTGTCTCTTCCTGGCTGCGGTCCGGCCAGGCCGGCAAGCGAAGTGCGGCGGCCGGGATCAGCTTGACCAGCGATTCGGCGGCCTCGGCCGATTTCTTGCGCGCGCTCATCTCCAGGAAGCGGCCGGCGAGCAGGAAAAACACGAACATGGTGACCGAGTCGTAATACACCTCGCCGCCACCGATGATGGTTGCATACACGCTGGCGGCGAAGGCCAGGGCGATGCCGAGCGCCACCGGCGTGTCCATGCCGGCGCGCTTGAGCTTGAGGTCGCGCCAGGCCCCCTGGAAGAAGGGTACTGCGGAATAGAACACCACCGGGATGGTCAGGATCAGGCTGGCGAAACGCATCAGGGCGTGGATATCGTCGGTCATCGTGCCGTCGTCGGCGAGATAGATCGGCACCGCGTACATCATGACCTGCATCGAGCCCAGGCCGGCGATGGCGAGCCGGCGGATGGCGGTGTTGCGTTCCTTGCGGAACAGTTCTTCCTGGCGGCTGGTGTCGAACGGGTGGGCGTGATAGCCGATCTCGCGCACCGCCTGCAGAATGCTGGACAGCTGGATGACGCGATTGTCCCAGCGCACCCGGGCGCGGCGGGTGGAAAAATTGATCTCGGCCGAAAGCACCCCGGGCAGCCGCTGCAAGTGGCGTTCGTTGAGCCAGACGCAGGCGGCGCAGACGATGCCTTCCAGGATCAGGCTGGCCTCGCGTACCTCGCCGTCGGTGGCGTCTGTTTCGCGGCGGACGAAGCTCTCCTGAACCTCGGGCAGATCATAGAGCTTGAGCTGGCGCAACTCGTCGAGCGCGTCCTCCGCGGTCCTGGGCAGGTCGGTGCGCAGCCGGTAGTAGTCGGCGTTGCCGGAATCGATGATGGTCTGCGCCACGGCCTGGCAGCCGCGGCAGCAGGCGGGATGGCTCTCCTCGCGCAGCTGGATCGTGTAGTCCGAGCCGCTCGGGACCGGCTCGCCGCAGTGGTAACAGTGTGCGTTCATTGCGCGGATTCTATCAGGGCTGGCTGGCGGGCCGGCCGCCATTGCCGGCGGCCGGGCTGGATTCGGTGGATGGCGGTGCGCGCCGGTAGATGGGGTAATTCCAGAGGTACTGAGCCGGTGCGGCGTGAATCAGTTCCTCGATACGGGCATTCAGGGCGGTCAGGGCGCTCGCCGAGTCGGGTGTAGCGAGCTCGGCGTCGACCGTTTCAATGCGCAGGCGATACCCACGTCCCCCGGCCAGTCGTTCGCAGAAGAACAGGAATGCGGCGGCGCCGGTGCCCCGTGCCAGACGGTGGGCGAGGGTGGGCATGTAGGCCGGACGACCGAAAAAAGGCACCCAGGCTCCCTCGCCCTTGCTCGCCACCTGGTCCGGCAGGATGGCGACCGCTTCGCCATTGCGGAGCGCCTTGAGCAGGACGCGCACCCCCTTCAGGTCTGGCGTGGCCAGCCGGGTGCCGTTGCGTTCACGGCCCTGGCGCATCAGGCGGTCTGCCCAGTCCTGGCGTGGTGGCCGGTAGAGGGCGGCGAACGGCATGCGTGCGGAAACGAACTGGCCGATCAGCTCCCAGTTGCCCAGATGCGGGATCAGCACCAGCACGCCGCGTCCGGCGGCGGCCGCCGCCTCCACTTCCGGCCAGCCGTTTACTGCCCGGACCCAGGCCAGGTTGGCGGCGGTCGGCCGTTGCCAGATGGCCAGGGTCTCCAGCACATTCTTGCCGAATTCGCGTGCGGCGGCGATGGTCATGCCGGGGCGCGCCAGGCCGGCCTGGCGCAGGTTGCCGGCCAGGGTCCGGCGAATGCGCGGCGAGGCCAGGGCGGCAAGCCCCACGCCGCTGCCCAGGGCATGCACGAGCGGCAGCGGCAGGCGGGCGAGCACGCGGGCGAGGAGGGGAATGAGGCGCGACAGTAAGTGGGACATGCGGTGC
This sequence comes from uncultured Burkholderiales bacterium, assembly GCA_964584195.1. Lineage (GTDB taxonomy): Bacteria > Pseudomonadota > Gammaproteobacteria > Burkholderiales > Thiobacillaceae > CAZOZD01. The sequence continues at coordinate 3,391 of CAZOZD010000113.1, read as the reverse complement.
GAATTGAAGTGAACTGGCGGCGATCTGGTGGCGTATTCCGCCGAATCGGGGCGGTCGGTTGGCTGGACACGGGAACTTCTTTGCGGCAAACTTGCCGGCGCTCCATCCCACCCGGGAATCGCCCGTCCATGCCCCGCAACCGCCCGCCCAAACCGGCCGCCGCGCCTGTCGCGAAGACCAGGATTCTGGTCCTGCACGGCCCCAACCTGAACCTGCTCGGCAGCCGTGAGCCGAACCATTACGGCCACCAGACCCTGGCCGACATCGATGCCGCCCTGATCGAACAGGGACGGGCCGCCGATGCAGCGGTCGAATGTTATCAGAGCAATGCCGAACACGAGCTGATCGCACGCATCCACGCCGCCCGCGACCAGGGTGTCGGCTTCATCATCATCAACCCCGCCGCCTATACCCACACCAGCGTTGCCTTGCGCGACGCGCTGGCAGCGGTGGCCATCCCGTTCATCGAGGTGCATCTGTCCAACATTCATGCCCGCGAGTCCTTCCGTCAGCACTCGTATTTTTCCGATCTGGCGCGGGGTGTGATCAGCGGACTGGGGCCGATGGGCTATCTGTTCGCCCTCGGCTATGCCCTCAATGCATTGAAGGAGTGACACCCCATGGATTTGCGCAAGCTCAAGAAGCTGATCGATCTGGTCCAGGAGTCCGGCATTGCCGAACTGGAAATCACCGAGGGTGAGGAAAAGGTGCGCATCACCCGCGCCCTGGCGGCTCCCGCCCCGCTCTATTCACCGCACCCCATGACCTATGCCGTTCCGGGCGCTGCGCCGGTTGCCGCGCCGGCCACGGCCGATCCGGTGAGCGACACGCCTGTCATCGAGGGGCATGTGGTGAAGTCGCCCATGGTCGGCACCTTTTATCGATCTCCTTCCCCCGGCGCCGAGGCGTTCGTTGAGGTGGGGCAGGCAGTCTCCGCCGGTGACACCCTGTGCATCATCGAAGCCATGAAACTGATGAACGAGATCGAGGCCGATCAGGGCGGTGTGATCAAGGCCATCCTCGTCGAAAATGGCCAACCGGTTGAATACGGTGAGCCGTTGTTCATCATCGGCTGATCCCGGAGGGCGACAGCGGGCGCGAGTTCGCCGCCTTCGTCTCTGGCCTCATGCGAGGTAAGTCATGTTTGAAAAGATCCTGATTGCCAACCGCGGTGACCAGTCGCCACTCGGCGACGCAGCGGCGAAGCCAAATCGCCCGGCAGCCGCAGGCTGCGAGGGCGGTTTCACCGCGGGGGTGCCCCATGTTTGAGAAGATCCTGATTGCCAACCGCGGTGAAATCGCCCTCCGTATCCAGCGCGCCTGTCGCGAGATGGGCATCAAGACCGTGGCGGTGCATTCCGAGGCTGACGCCGAGGCTAAGTACGTCAAGCTCGCCGACGAGTCGGTGTGCATCGGCCCGGCGGCCTCCGCCAAGAGCTATCTGCATGTGCCAGCCATCATCGCTGCCGCCGAGGTGACCGATGCCGAGGCCATCCATCCCGGCTATGGCTTCCTGTCCGAGAACGCCGACTTCGCCGAGCGGGTGGAGAACTCGGGTTTCGTGTTCATCGGCCCGCGCCCGGAGACCATTCGCTTGATGGGCGACAAGGTGTCCGCCAAGGATGCCATGAGGGCGGCCGGGGTGCCTTGCGTGCCGGGCTCGGAAGGCGCGCTCGGCGAGGATCCCGAGGAATGGCTGCGCATGGCGCGCGAGATCGGTTACCCCATCATCATCAAGGCGGCCGGCGGCGGCGGCGGGCGCGGCATGCGGGTCGTGCACACCGAGGCGCATCTGGTTCAGTCCGTGCAGATGACCCGCAACGAGGCAGGCGCAGCCTTCAACAACCCGATGGTGTACATGGAGAAGTTTCTCCAGAATCCGCGTCACATCGAGATCCAGGTGCTGGCCGATGCACATGGCAACGCCGTGCATCTGGGCGAGCGCGATTGTTCCATGCAGCGCCGCCACCAGAAGGTGCTGGAGGAGGCGCCCGCACCCGGATTGGACCCGAAGCTACGCAACCAGATCGGCGAGGCCTGCGCCGCAGCCTGCCGCCGCATCGGTTATCGTGGCGCGGGCACCTTCGAGTTCCTGTACGAAAATGATGAGTTCTATTTCATCGAGATGAATACCCGGGTGCAGGTCGAGCACCCGGTCACGGAGCTCATCACCGGGGTCGACATCGTCCAGGAGACGATCCGCATCGCCGCCGGCGTGAAGCTCTCGGTCCGGCAGAAGGACGTGCAGTTCCGCGGGCATGCCATCGAGTGCCGCATCAATGCCGAGGACCCCTTCACCTTCGTGCCATCGCCCGGCCGCATCAGCCTGTATCACGCTCCGGGCGGGCCCGGTATCCGGGTCGATTCGCACGTATACCAGAACTACTATGTGCCGCCGCATTACGACTCCATGATCGGCAAGGTGATCGCGTACGGCAGCAGTCGGGAGCAGGCCATCGCCCGCATGCGGGTGGCCTTGTCGGAGATGATCGTGGAAGGCATCCGGACCAACATTCCTCTGCATCAGGAGTTGCTCGGCGATGCCGCGGTCCTGGCTGGTGGTGTGAGTATTCACTATCTGGAAAAAAAGCTCGGCATGTACAAGTAGCCGGCTTGAAAAGGATGCGGCGATGAGCTGGATCTCGCTCCGAATTCCCGCCCTGGATACCGAGGCGGAGGTTTGGTCCGATGCACTGCTGGAGGCCGGTGCGCTCTCGGTCAGCATCGAGGATCGCGATGCCGGTACCGATCGGGAGGCGGCGCAGTTCGGCGAGCCCGGGCTCGATGAGCCGGGCGTCTGGGCGCGTAACTGGGTCGAGGCACTGCTGCCCGGGGCGACCGATGTCGAGGCGCTGCTCGCCGGGGTGGCGTTCCGACATGGGCTGAAGCCCGGCGAGTACCGGGTCGAGTCGGTGCCGGAGCAGGACTGGGTGCGCCTGACCCAGGCCCAGTTCGAGCCGATCCGTGTGTCTGGCCGGTTGTGGATCGTGCCGTCCTGGCATACGCCGCCCGACCCGGCGGCGCTGTGCATCGAGCTCGACCCCGGCCTGGCCTTCGGCACCGGCAGCCATCCCACCACACGGCTCTGTCTGCGCTGGCTGGAGACCCATCTGCAGGCAGGCGAGACGGTGCTCGACTACGGCTGTGGCTCGGGCATTCTGGCGATCGCCGCCGCACGTCTGGGCGCTGTCCGGGTGCTTGGGGTCGATATCGATCCCCAGGCTGTCGAGGCTGCGCGGGCCAATGCCGAACGCAACCAGGTTGGCATCGATTTTTATCTGCCGGGCGCCGAACCGGTTGATCCGGTCGATGTGGTGATCGCCAACATCCTCACCAATCCGCTCAAGTTGCTGCGGCCATTGTTCGCCGCTCGTCTGCGGTCTGGTGGCCG
>CAZOZD010000112.1:0-7331 GCA_964584195.1 uncultured Burkholderiales bacterium | reverse complement strand
CGGCAGGTACCGCCCTGGCCGCCACCGACGCGGTCGCCCGCGCGGTCGGCGAGACCCTGTCGCGCCAGGCCGAGGTAGCCGATTACCAGGCCTTCGTCGGCATGGCCGCACCCATCGACTTCGCCGCACTGGTGCGCGGCGACATGCTCAAGCGCGGCGAGAACCTGGCGCAGATCCGCGTCAACCTCAGCGACAAGGGCGACCGCTCGCTGTCCTCGCACGACATCGCCGACCAGTTCGACGCGGCGTTGAAGGACGTGCGTTCCGCCTATCCGCAGGCGCGTATCAAGATCTACGAAACGCCGCCCGGCCCGCCGGTGCCCTCGCAGGTTCTGGCCGAGCTGTACGGTCCGGACTACGACGCCCTGCGCGCCGCCGCCGGCGAGGTGCGTGCCGCCTTCGCAGAGGTCTACGGCCTGATCAACATCGACGACAGCGTCACCGCCGACGTGCAAGGCTACCGCGTGCGCGTCGACGCCGAGAAGGCGATGCTCGCCGGCGTCGCTCCGGCGCAGGTCGCCAAGCTTCTGCGCGACTACGTGTCCGGCTTCAAGATCGGCACCCTGCACACGGAAGACGCGCGCGAACCGATCGACATCAGCGTGCGCCTGCCGCGCGAACTGCGCGCCGACCCGGCCACCCTGCTCAGCCTGCGCGTGGCCAACGCGCAGGGCGCGCAGATTCCGCTGTCGGCCATCGCGACGGTGGAACGGGAAACGGAAACGAAGCCGATGCACGCGCGCGACCTGCACCAGAACGTGCTGGTCGGCGGTGAGATGCTGAAATCCAGCCCGGTCTACGCCGTGCTCGCGCTCGACCAGATGCTGGACGGCAAACCCCTGCCCGGCGGCGTCACCTTCACCACCGGCAACCTCGGCTTCACCGAGGCGCAGCCCAAGGACGTGGTCGACTACACCCTGCTATGGGGCGGCGAGATGCGCCTCACCCTGGACGTGTTCCGCGACCTCGGCTCCGCCTTCATCGTCGCCCTGGTGCTGATCTACCTGTTGCTGACCGCATACTACAAGTCGTTCATGCTGCCGCTGATCGTCATGGGCGCCATCCCGCTCACCCTGATCGGCGTATTCCCCGGCCACTGGGCCACCGGCCAGGCATTCACCGCCACCTCGATGATCGGCGCCATCGCCCTGGCCGGCATCGTGGTGCGCAACTCGTTGCTGCTCATCGATTTCATCCTCGATTACCGCAAGCAGGGCTACAGCATCGAGGAAGCAGTGATGGAGGCCGGCGCGGTGCGTTTCCGCCCCATCCTGCTGACCGCGCTGGCGATCATCCTGGCCTCGGCGATCATGGTCACCGATCCGGTGTTCGGTGGTCTGGCAATCAGCCTGATCTTCGGCACGTTCGCCTCCACCGCGCTCACCCTGGTGGTGATCCCGCTGCTGTACATGCTCTGGCAGCGCAGGCAGGCCTGATCCGGCACCCGGCGGAAGCCTGCCCGCCGGGCGCACATTCGGTTTTTTTACCCTCAAGGAGTCCTTATGACCATCGAACGCATCATCCGCATCCTGGCCGGCGTCATGATCCTGCTCTCGCTCGGGCTCGCGCACGGCTTTGGCCAGGCCGACCTGACCCAGCTGTCCTGGCTCTGGTTCACCGCATTCATCGGTCTGAACCTGCTGCAATCCGGCTTTACCGGCTTCTGCCCGCCCGAGAAGCTGCTCAAGAAAATGGGCTTCAAGTCCTCCGGCGACGCTTCCTGCTGCGGCTGAGCGCCGACCTTTTCCGCCTGGATTGGGGGTAGGCCGCGCGATCGTGCGCGAGCCTTGCCCAAAGGCGTCCGTTCGCCCCCATCCCAGGCCCATCCATGCGGTGGAGGGCGTGTTTCACGCCAGTGCACCTCGGTTTTCACGCTAAACTTCATTCCTTTAAGTCCTTGCACGAGGTTCATGGATGGATTTCATCCTGCAAAACATCTGGCTGGTGCTGCTGGCCTTGCTGTCCGGTTTCATGCTGTTCGGTGGCAGCCTGGGCGGGCGCCTATCGGGCGTCCGGCAGGTCACGCCACAGGAAGCGGTGATGCTGTTCAACCACGAGGATGCGCTGGTGCTCGACGTGCGCGAGAACTCGGAATTCAACGACGGTCACATCGCCAAGGCCCGCCACATCCCGCTCGGCCAGCTCAAGAACCGCCTCAATGAGTTGGAAAAATTCAAGGACAAGCCCATCGTCGCGGTCTGCCGCAGCGGCAGCCGTTCCCGGCATGCCTGCGGCGTCTTGAAGAAGAGCGGATTCGAGAAAACGCACAACCTGGCCGGCGGCATGGTGGCCTGGGAACAGGCCGGCCTGCCCACAACGAAGAAGTAAGCCCGTTTCACCACGACCTCATCCCCGGAGAACGTCATGCCCCATGTCAGGATGTACTGCACCGCCGTATGCCCCTATTGCCAGATGGCGGAAAGACTGCTCAACAAGAAAGGGGTGAGCGAGATCGAAAAGATCCGCGTCGATCTCGATCCCGCCCGGCGCGAGGAGATGATGCGCATCACCGGCCGGCGCACTGTGCCGCAGATATTCATCGGCGAGAAGCATGTCGGCGGGTTCGATGACCTTTCGGCGCTCGACGCCGGTGGCGAGCTGGATCCCTTGCTCGCGACTTGAAATCCAGTTCCGGGCCACCATCTGGGTCAAGACCCGATCCTGTCCTGGAGTTTGCGATGGAGCTGGTGTGCCCTCACTGCGCGGCAGTCAACCGTGTACCCGGACCACGTCTTGGTGATCGTCCGAAATGCGGCCGTTGCGGCGGCGCGGTGCTGCCGGCGGCGCCGGTCGAACTGAATCAGGCCAATTTCGAGCACTTCATCGGGCGCGATGGCCTGCCGGTCCTGGTCGATTTCTGGGCACCCTGGTGCGGCCCGTGCCGGATGTTCGCGCCGGTATTCACCGAACTGGCCGGCCAGTATGTCGGCCGGGTCCGTTTCGCAAAGCTGAATACCGAGACCGAGCCCGCACTGGCCGGTCGATTCGGCATCCGCAGCATCCCCACCCTGGCGCTGTTCCGCCAGGGGCGCGAGATCGACCGGGTCTCCGGCGCCCTGCCGGCACCGCAACTGAAGGCCTGGCTGGACCAGCTGGGCTGAGCCGGGTCGTCGTTTCAGTTTCATCGCCCCCGCCCAGCGGATGGCCGGAAAGTGCCGGCCGCATGCGGCTATAATGGGCAACCTTTTACCCCCGAAAGCGGAATCCAATGAGCGAGCAAGAAGCACAACAGCCGGCCATGCCGGTATTCAACATCGAAAAGATCTACGTCAAGGACCTGTCCGTGGAGGTGCCCAACGCCCCGGCCATCTTCCTCGAACGCGAGGCGCCGCAGATCGACATCCAGCTCAACAGCCAGAGCGCGCCGGTGGAAGAAGGCATCTACCAGACCCTGCTCACCATCAACGTCACCGCCAAGGTCCAGGACAAGACCGCGTTCATGGTGGAGTTGCAACAGGCCGGCATCTTCCGCGCCGAGAACATCCCCGCCGAGGCCATGGAGCCGATGCTGGCGGTGGGCTGTCCCAACATCCTGTTCCCCTATGCCCGCGAGGCCATCTCCGACGCCGTGCTGCGCGCCGGGTTCCCGCCCATGCTGCTGCAACCGGTGAACTTCGAGGCCCTGTACCTGCAACAGAAGCAGGCCCAGGCCGGCCAGGCCCCGAACTGACCCCTTCCGGGTAATGAAAAGCGTCGCCGTGCTGGGCGCGGGTGCCTGGGGCACCGCGCTCGCCATCCGCCTCGCCGGCCGCTTCCAGGTCCGGCTGTGGACGCGCAATCCAGAGCATGCCGAGGCCATGGCGAGTGACGGCGTCAATCGCCGTTACCTGCCGGAAGTGGCCTTGCCGTCCGGTCTCCAGGTCAGCGCCAGCCTTGCCGAGGCCGTAACGAATGCCGAACTGCTGATCGTTGCCGTACCCACCTCCGGCCTGCGCGACACCCTGCGCCAGCTCATCGCAATCGACGCGATCCGGCCGCTGATCTGGCTGTGCAAGGGCTTCGAGGCCGGCAGCATGCAACTGCCGCATCAGGTCCTTGCGGAAACCTGGCCCGCCGGTCGCCCGGCCGGGGTGCTGTCCGGCCCCAGTTTCGCCCGCGAGGTTGCGGCCGGCTTGCCGGCAGCGCTCACCGTCGCGGCGTTCGACGCCGGTTTCGCCCGCCAGGTCGCGCATGCATTGCACAGCCCGCACCTGCGCCTGTATTCCAGCGACGACCTGATCGGGGTCGAGATCGGTGGCGCGGTGAAGAACGTCATCGCCATCGCCGCCGGCATCAGCGACGGGCTCGGTTTCGGCCATAACGCCCGCGCCGCGCTCATCACCCGGGGCCTGGCCGAGATCGCCCGTCTCGGCCTGCGCCTGGGCGGACGCCAGGACACCTTCATGGGGCTGTCCGGCATGGGCGACCTGATCCTCACCTGCACCGGCGACCTGTCCCGCAACCGCCGGGTCGGCCTGCGCCTGGCCGCTGGCGAGAGCCTGGAGGGCGTGCTGCGCGCACTCCAGCACGTCGCCGAGGGTGTCACCACCGCATGCGAGGTCGACCGCCTGGCCCAGGAGCTGGGGGTGGAGATGCCGATCAGTCAGGCCGTGCGTCAGATCCTGGTGCAGGACCTCACCCCGCGCGAGGCGGTCGCCAGCCTGTTCGGGCGCGACATCAAGGACGAATCCGAAGCCCGCGCGCCGCGCGTACCCTGACCGGCGGCCCGGGCAGTCAGGGCCATTCCGGCAGCAGGAACGCGATCACCTCTTGCCACCAGTTGCCGTCGACATGGCCCAGCCAGTCGTTGTGGTCCGCCGCTGGGACAATCCAGAGCCGTTTGGGTTCGGCCAGTTCGGCGAACAGTGCCTGGCCGAGTGCGGTCGGCACGATGCTGTCGGCACCGGCCAGGACCATCGCCACCCGCCCCGCATAGTGCGCGAGGTGGACCTGGTTGTCGTAGCGGTCGCGCAGCAGCCAGCCGACCGGCACCCAGGGGTAATGGTGACGCGCCACGTTTTCAAGCCGGTCCCAGGGCGTGATCAGCAGCACGGCGTCCGCCTGCACGGCGGTGGCGCTGGCGGCGGCCAGCGCGGCCCCGAGCGACTCGCCGGCAAGCAGCAATGGACCGGGATACGCCTGTCGGGCCCGGACCACGGTCTCGATCGCATCGGCCAGCAGCGCTGCCTCGCCATGCGTGCCTGGACGCGGGCCATACCCCGGATATTCGGCGAGGATGACGCGCAGGCCGAGCGCCGCCAGGGATTGGGCATATTCATGACGATGTCCGGCATGGCCGGCATTGCCATGGAACAGGACCACGGTCGCGCGCGCATCGCCGCCAGCGGGCTCGCGCAACAAACCGCGGAAACCGCCTTCGTCCGGCCAGGGCACGAGCCGATGGCTGCGCACATCGGCGAGCATCTCCGGCATCGACGCCAGGGTGGGCAGGTAGAGCAATCGATCCTGGAACAAGGCCAGCCCGGCCCAGAACAGTACGACGACGAGGCCGGCGTGCAGCAGGATGCGCACCGTTGCGCGCAACACAGCATTGGCTCGCAGAAGGTCGCTCGGCATCAGGATCGGGCGCGGCGGCGTCTATCCGCCGAACCCGCCGTCGTCGTCCTGGATGGTCCTGACCGCAGTCAGCTTGATCACGCCTTCGCCAAAGCTGCCGCCCACCGGATTGAACACATCGAGGTAGAAATATTCATCCGGTTCGGGAGTCGTGTCGCCGATGATCTCGACCGGGATTACCGCATGGTTTTCGCCCGGATAGAGTTTCAGCGTGCCAGTGGCCGCGATGTAATCACTGCCGGCCCGTGCAGTTCCATCGCGGGTGGCGAAGTCCACGCTCAGGATCTGCCCGGGATCGCTGCGCACACCGGTGAACTGGAGCAGAAAATAGGCCAAAGCGGTCCCCGAATGCCCTTCATGGACGGTCTTTTTCACATCCTCCGGCCTGGCAGGGGCATCGGAATACTGGCTGCGCAAGCTCTGGTCGATCCATGCCTGGTAATGGCTTAGCCGCTGCCAGGCCGCGATCTCGCCGAAACTGCTGTTGGTCTCCGAGTCGATGTCGGGATCGATGCCTGGCCGGGACAGGCTGGTCGTATAGCTTGCCACCCCCGCCAGCAGGCCACGGATGAAAGCCGGCCCGCCACTGTCGCCCGAGGCGATGAAGCCTTCGTCCAGACCCTGGCCCAGCTCGGTTCGCTGGATCAGCCGTCCCAATGCGTCTCGTGCACTGCTACCCTCGTCGAAGTCGGCGATCAACTGGGTGCCCGGCACGGGTGACCAGGCCATCAGTGAACCCAGCGCGCTTTTCAGGGTTTCGATTCCGGCATCGAAGCGGTTGCTCGCCTTCAGCCGTACCGGGACGGTGTAGCCATCGAGACTCTCTCCGGTGACGCCGGTGCCGGTCCGGCCGTAGCCGACCAGCGTGAAGGCCTGACCGATCTCGTCCTGGTCGCGATACAGCGTGTAGCGGGGCGCGGCCAGCGGCGCGGGGGCCGCCAGCCAGACGATGGCAAGGTCGTGATTGGCCTGGTCATCGTCATACAGCGGGTGAATGAGCACCCGACTGGCGGCGATGCTTCGTGAGCCGTCGCGCGTCTCGAACCGGACGCTGGCCGAGAGGTTCGTGGCGGTGAACAGATGCGCTGCGGTCAGCACGGCGCGGCCGTCGTACAGCAATGCCCCGGTCCCGCTATAGCCGCCACTGCTGATCCGCACCACACCGTCGTAGCCATCACCAGGGAGCGTTCGATAGCGCGGATCCGTGTAATGCAGGGTGGTCGTTACCATGGCGTAATTTCCAGCGTGCGGAGCATGCAAGCCATTCAGGCAGCGCCGAGGTTGCCGAACTGGATGGTGCCTTCCTTGTTGAGGAATTCGAGATCCAATTCGCCATTCGCTTGCACTGGCGCGGCGGCGGCCTGGGCATGGGCTTGCGCGAGCCGGCCCAGCAGGGCCATGTTCTGCATCGACAACAGCTGGCAGTACAGGACCGGCAATCCACCGACCCGGCGAACCTCGTCCAGGGCTTCCAGGGGAAGTGTGTTGAGAACGGTCTCATCGACACGATACAGTCCTTCGACCACCTGTTCGCCAGATGCGCCCCGGGTCTTGATCGGCCAGGGCTGAATCAGGCCGTGCCGGTGGAGCGTGGCGCAAACGCTGTGGGTCGCTTCGCGATTGGCCCGCACTTGGGAGAGGAAATCAAGCACATCGCGAACCGGCTGGGCCGGGTTGCCGTCCTCGTCGAAAAAGCGCTCGCCATCGGTATCCGACAGCAGGCCGCTATCGGCGTCAAAGCAGAGCACCTGTTGATCCTCAGCCGCCTGCATCAA
>CAZOZD010000111.1:0-7367 GCA_964584195.1 uncultured Burkholderiales bacterium | reverse complement strand
TTGCCTTCGAGGATGTCGATGTCGGTCAGGTTCATGAGGCTATTTTCGCTCACTTCGTGATGGCCTGGTTCTGGTTATCGATGTGCCAACATCCCCCCTGCGGAACCCCACATGAATCTCCCGGCTTTCCAGAAGAAACTCCCACGTCACCCCAGCCGTGGTGGTGTACGAGGTGACCTCGCCTCGATTGAGCTTGCGCCAATGGTGCATGCTCAGGTGCAGCCCCAGCGTATCGTCCAGCCCCGTGGTGCTGAGCTGCACCCAGGCGAGCCGTTCTTCCACGGCGGGGATTGGCGCATCCAGGTCGACCAACTCCAACCAGATCGGGCAGCCGGGCGGCTTCGATCCAGACACAGGCGTTCTGTCCGAACCGGTGACCAAGCGCTGTTACGAAAACTTCCCCTATCCCTTGTGCACACGTGTGTTGCCGTAGCCACAAACTGCCGCACGCCCCTTTATTTCCGAGAGACGTTATGCCGCACGCTGTTGGGGCAAGTGCACATCGACGACGATCTCGTCATAGGGGGCAACGATCCGACCTTGATCGTCTTTTTCGATGGCCTGCCATTCCAGCAGCTTCTCGACATCGCCGTGGACATTCTTGTAGTCGCGCCGGAGTCGTCGCGCCAGTTCGGCAATGGTGATCGGACCGGCTTCACGTAAAGCCGCAAGCAAATCCCAGCGCTTGGGTGTAAAGACCCCAAACAGCTGGCCAACGTCGCTAAAACCTATTCCGAAGTAAGGCGTTACCGGTTTGCCCTGCTCCAACGCCGTCATGGTGCGCTCGGCCATCGCCAATGAAGATTCCAGCGGCTCGCCCACCTTGACGTTAAGAACCCGTTGCGTCATGACTGTGCTCCTTCAAATCGGCCATGAAATCGGCCATCAATTGTTGCGGACTGGTGAATCGATAGGCCTCTTGTTGCGGGCCTACATGCTTATGGTCGCCCTTGCCGCGTTCATTGTCGTAGCCCAGCACCCGCTGACCGCCGACGACATAGACCAGCCGGTATTTATAGGCGTGCTCAGACGGGGGGACGGGCTTGGGCACGCGCCAGATCACGATTTCCACGACCCCCGCACCGTATGTTTGCTTGATCTGCAAGACTCGCTGCGCTTTCATAGGGTGTATGACACCATACGATGATATATGGTGTCAAGAACCATGCTATTGACGTGCTTCTCCACCCTCACCCCTCCCACGGCACGCCCCCCCGTTGATGTCCCCACCGGGCCAGATCGACGAGGTCGACCTCGGCCTGCACGTAGCGCTGCCAGGTGCTGAGGTTGTCGCGGGCAATGGCGCGGGTGCGGGGCAGGCGTTGCAATGACCTCGGTCGGCCATCGACGCGCACGTCCACATGCACCGGCGCCGCGCAACCGGGGGTGTATTCGAGCGTGACCCGGGCTTCATCGCCGCCGGTCTCGGCGACGGCCGTCAGCGCCAGTTCGCGGGCGAGCAGGCCGCCCAGTCGGTCGACCTTGCGTAAATCCTTGCCCGACCACGCCCCGCCGCCGATCGGCACGGTCGGCCCATAGGCGTCGACCACCAGCTTCTTGCCCGACAGGCCGTTGTCGCCGTTCGGCCCGCCGGAGACGAACATCCCGGCGCCGTTGAGCTCGACCCTGGGCAGGTCGTGGCCGGCGCAGGCGGTCTCGACCGCCTCTTCGGCAATCTGCCGCAGCAGGATCCAGTCGCTGTCGACATGATGGTTGAGCGAGATGGACACATGCCGGGGTTGCCAGGTCCGGCCGTTGCGCTCGATACGCACCACCACCTTGCCGTCTGGGCCGACCTGGCCGGCCCCCTTCTCAAGGCGCAGGCGGTGCAGTGCGCGCCCGATGCGCCGGGCCAGCCCGTGCGCCGGCGGCAGGTGGTCGGTCTCAGGATCGGCGTTGGCGTAGCCGATGCAGATCGCCTGGTCGTCGGACAGATGCCGCAGCTCGCGCTCCTCCGGCTCGAAGTCGCCCCAGCAGAAGGCGGTGTCGATGCGCAGGTTTTCCGGGAGGGGGCCCCAGGCATGGCCGGTGGCGTCCACGCCGTAGCCGGCCGAGGCATAGGTATCCCGGGCGATGCGTTCGACGTCGAGCGTGTTCAGCACATGGGGATACGCGGCGATGCGTCCGGTAATGAAGAGCCGGTCGAAGACGCAGGCGGCCTCCAGGCCGCACTGGCCTTCCGGATCGCCCCGGCGGACGGCATCGACGAGCGCATCGACCACGGCGTCGCAGAGCTTGTCCGGGTGACCGGGCAGGATGAATTCAGCGGTTTCACTGAGGGAACGGGTACGGGGCATGATGGCTTCCTTGTCGAAGAGTTCTGGATCAGTCAAGTTTGGGCAGTCGGCTTGTCCGGCCGCCGGTGGGGGTGAGGAAGGCCGGATCACCGGGGTCGGTGACCGCCGCCTCCAGACGCACGCGGCGCGTCTTCAGGGCCTGCAGGTGTTCGCCGGGGATGTCGCCCACCCAGCCGTCGGTGACGATCAGGGCGCGCTCGACCTGATGCTCGAGGATGTGGCCGGTGACACACTCGATGTGCGTGCCGCCGCTGGTGATGACGTCGCCCCGGCGCAAGCCGGCGATGGGAATGCCGCGCACGCCGGTGCTGAAGAGCTGCACCTGTGGGGCGAGCCAGGGCGCGAGCGCGGCCAGGGCGGCGTAGAGCGGGGCGATGACGCGGTCCATGGAGCCGGACACGTCGAGGTAGACGTGCACCTGGGCATGCCGCACCAGTCGGCGGGCGGGCAACTCGGCGCGGTGCAGCGGTACGGCATCGCCCCAGGCCGCGCGCAGCCCGGCCCGGCGATCACGGCCATAGGGCAGGATGGAGGCTACGGTGCCGAGATCCGGGCGCAGCGGACCGCTGCCGGCGTTGAGCCCGGCCAGGCGCATCAGGGCCTGACGCAGCAGACGGGTGGCATCTTCGCGGCGTTGGGCGAGGGTGATCCGTTCCGGGTGGAGTGTCTGTCCCTGGTCCCGTCCCGAACGCTTCTCGAGCATCGGCCACTCGGCGAGGATGCCGCGAATCTCGCGCAGCACCTCGGGGGCGACGGCCGTGTCGGGGCGGTCGTCATGCGAACCGAGCAGATGTTTCGCCAGACCGTCGTCGAGCCCGGCCTCCTCCAGGGTCGGCAGCAGCCGGAAGAGTTCTTCCGTGCTGACCGAGGCGTCGCTGTAGAGCGTGCGGTGGATCGCCCCCGCGCGCCCAGGCTGCCAATGCACCGCGCCGGTGCCCCAGCCCTCCGGCGGGCGCAGCAGGGCCCAGGGCAGTTCGGTGGCCGAATACAGTTCGCGAAACAGCCGGGTGTGCGCCGGGTCCGGGAAGAGCCGGCAGAGCTGGGCGTTGATGAGGGCGTCGAAGGCCCAGTTCTGGGCCGGGGTCAGCCGCTCGTAGAGCCGGGTGTGGCCGAGCGCCACATGCCAGAGTTCGTGCAGCACCAGCATGACCAGGGCGGCATCGCTCTGGCAGTGACGGGCCGCGAAGTCGGGGTTGATGAGCAGACGGGAACTGTAGCCCAAGGTGACCGCCGCGGTCGGGACGGCGCGGCTGACCTCGATGTCGAGCAGCCCGAGGAGCTTGGCGAAGGTCGGCTGGCTGACCGGGAAGGCGGACCAGATGCGGTCGGTCAGGGCGCGGGCCGTGGTGTGGGCGGGCGCGTGGAGGGCAAGCGTCATGGTGTGGGCTCCAGTACAGGGGTGATGAGGTCATAGAGACGGCCCTCGGCGAGTCCGGCGGCGAGCGTGGGCGGGCCGTCGCGATCGTAGGTGTGGCCGTTGAGGTGGGTGAGCAGGCTGAGGCCGGCGACCAGGTCGGTCGTCGTCTTGCGCCGCGCTGAACCCGCTTGGCTGACCAACTCGACCACGCCCATGGCCGGCAGAGGGGGCTTGGGCAGCGGCCGGGCCAGGTCGGTAAGCCGGTCGAGGAGGTCCTCGAGGGGCGCGCCCAGGTCACCCGGATCCGCACCCACGAGCCCGGCAGCCAGCTGGACCAGCCCGGCCAAACGCAGCCGACGCACCTCGGCGATGCGCGCGGCCGCGCCGGCCTTGTCCTGCGCCCGCGCACACGCCAGCGCTTCGCGGCGCAGGGCCGCCATGGTCCGGGTGAGCGCGCGGGCCGGCTGCCGGAGCAGGACATCGGGGCCGACGCGCAGGCACCAGACCAGCCCGGTCGGGCGCGCGCGCCGTTCCGGATGGGTCGAACGCCCGGTTCCATAGGGCTTGAAGGTGAAGGTGCTGCGGGGCGGCGCCGACATGTTGTGCGCCAGCGCGTGCGCCCCGGTTTCGCGCGTGCCGGGGTTCATGCCGCCTCCCGATTGGACAGGGGGGCGAAGAGCGCCCGCCAGGCCCGGTCCTGGGCGAGCAGTTCATGCGGGTCGAAGGTCTCCTTCTCGACCGCCTTGAGGGTAAGCAGGATGTTGCCGAACTCGTTGGCGGACGGGTCGTCCTTCTGCGCCTGGCCGGCCACGGCGAGGAGCGCGTCCCAGTCCGCCGCCTGGTGACGCGGCAGCACGACGTTCTGCTGGCCGCCCTCCACGAGTTTGCGCACCTTGAGCAAGGGTTCGCTCACGAGCTCGAAGGTGGGCACGTTCAGGCCGCCGGTCTGGCTGGCGATCGGCAGCAGGTGGCGGGCGAGCAGATAGCGCCGGGGCTTGGACAGTCCGGCGAAGGCGTCGCTGACCAGGCTGGAGAGCTCGCTGCGCCCGAGCTCGGTGGGGTAGAACGGCCAGGCGGCGGCGATGCGTTCCACCGGATCGACGATGGCGCGCAGGGCGTGCCAGGGGCTTTCCTTCGGCTGGCCAGCGGCGGCCACCGCCTCGCGGTGCAGGGCCTTGAGCTTCTGTTCGCCCAGTTCCCGGGCCTGGGCCCGCTGCGGCAGGCCGTACTTCAGCGCCAGAAAGGCGGCATCGGTGAGCGTGGTGCCCAGCGCCAGCGTCTCACTCGCGGCCTGCACGGCGAGCACACTCTTCGCCAGATGCACGGCGCGCCGTCCGCTGATGCCGAACTTCGCGGCGATGAGGCCCGGGATCAGCGCATCGACATAGGTGGCCGCCCAGTCGCGCTGCGTGGCCGGGGTGGCGGCCAGCGTCCTCTGCGTCGCGGCGATAAGGCCGGCGATGTCGGGCAACCCTTGGGGCAAGGCATCGCCGCCGGCGATCAGGGCGAGCCGGTCCTCGCGCGCCAGTTCCGCCACCGCCGGCAAGGGCAGCACCCAGGGGAAGCGGTCGGCGAGCGCGGGGTCGAGCGGCAGCGAGCCTTCGTAGACCTCTTCGTCTTCCGCCGCGTTGGGCGATGGCGGCGGATTCATCGCCGCCCAGCGGTAGCGCAGCCGGGTCAGTGGCTGACCCTGCACCTTCTTCTCGTGAACGATGGCGAACAGCTTGTTCTGGGTCTCCGGCCGGCAGCGCGAGATCTCGTCGAGGAACACCGACTCTGCCTCCCACAAATCGCCCGGCGTGCGCAGGTAGGTCAACCCGTCGCGCGCGGCGTTGGGCACCGGGTAGCCGAGCAGGTCGTCGAAGGCGATCAGACTGGCGTTGTAATGCCGATGCTCGAGGTTGAGCACACTGGCGAGGCGGTTGAGCAGTTCCGACTTGGCGGTGCCGTGCGGCCCGATCAGCAGCAGCGGGCGGGCGTCGGCCAGCGCGGCGAGGATGACCGGGTCGAGGTGGTCGAGGCCGTAGAGGTTGAGGGCGCGCAGCAGGGTCTGCCGGGCGGTGACGGTCTTCTTCTTCCTGGGCATGTCGCGAAACTCCAGTTCGCGCCCTGTTTAGCGGTATGCGTTTAACGTCCCCCGCAAGTCGGGCTAAATCGGGGACGGTCGGGCCTGCGCCCGGACGAGGATCGCGGCGGGGCGGTCAGTGCACGCCAGCCTCCCAGGCGGCGTCGAAGGCGGCCTCCAGGCGTGCGTTCACACCCCGGCAGCCCGCCACCACATCGCGAGCCCAGGTGAAGTAGGCGCGGCGCCGTTCCGGCTCCCAGTCGGCCGGCGGGCTCTGAGTCAGGGCGCGCAGGTTGCTGGTCTTGTCGGCGATCTTGAGCATCCGGGCGCGCTCCGAGGCCTGCCTCGCATGCTTGATTTGCAGGCGCTTGCGTTCTTCCTTGGCCAGGGTCTTGTCGTCGGTCACCTCGCGCACCAGGTTGGCGACATCGGTGTTGAATGCGGCGACGAGATCCTCGTACAGCACGCCCTGGTCCTCGATGGTGTCATGCAGCAGGCCGGCGACGACGAGGTTGGCGTCCTTGCCATCGGTGGCCTCGGCGAGCAGCCGCGCGACCTCGGCCAGGTGATTGATGTAGGGTTCCTGCGCCAGTCCCTTGCGGCGCTGATTGACGTGTTTGCGCGCCGCGAAATCGAGGGCGCGGGCAATGAGGAGGGTGTCTTCAGACATGTGTCGGTCTCCTTGTGGTGGCTTGGGAAACCGCCCCCGCAGGGCGGGGGCGGGTGGGCTTGGATACTCCGGAGGCGGGGTGGCGTGCCACCCCGTCGCACCGGCTCAGCTCGGGTTGGAGGCGGTGTAGCTGGGGTCGTTCGCCGCCGTGTCGGGCCGGGCGCCGAAGTCGGCCTCGGTGGCCGGGACCCAGGTCAGGGCCCCCTTCATGTGCTTGAGGATGTAAACCTCGCCGCCGCTGGCGATGATGTACACCGGCCGCTTGTCGCGCTTGGCGGCAGGACGGCGGACGAGGGTGGTGGCACGGATGATCTTGCTCATGCGTTTTCCTTTCGAACAGGTTCAAAGAACGGTCGCTTGCTACCGGCGGACGCACGTTTCCCGTGTCCGTCGATAGCCTGAAGCGATACCGTTTTGCCTGGTCAGGTGTGCATGAGCGTGGGGTGTCCCCGTAATGGCTGTTGATGCGGGTGAATGTCGGCATTGCCTACCTCCAGACGGTTCGCGACCTACACGGCGCTCCCCGGTCTGGAGGCCGGCGCTTTAGCTGCACTTGTTAGCCGCCCGCAAGCTGTCGCTCAAATCGGCGGCGGGGTTGCCCCCGCAAAACAGAAGCCCGTTCAACTTTCCAGCAGGAACGGGCTTCTTCCCGCTTTAGCCAGCATTTGTAGAGCGCCCTGCAAGCTGGTCTCGGTCAACTCGGCGCTTGATTCATTTATACACCGGTTTTTCAGTTTGGCAAACTGGTTCAGTACCGGCTCAGGGCGAACCCGTATCCAGACCCCATAGGGTCGGCGCGACGTAGATCGCTGCCAGGGCCACAGGCAGGCCACCCGTGATCAGCTGCTGCCTCAACCAGGGACTGGAACAGGATCGCGAGACGTAGCGTTCCACCGCCTGGCGCTCCGACGGCGTCAGTGCCCCAGCCTGCGCGCTTCCGTGCTGCAAGACGTGGGAAAGCAGCTGGCTCGAGGTCCA
>CAZOZD010000110.1:0-7411 GCA_964584195.1 uncultured Burkholderiales bacterium | reverse complement strand
ATTATATGTACCAGAGGCCGGATTCGTATCGCTTGTCATCCGGTCCCGGAATGCCGGCCTGACTTCGTGTTGCAATAAAGCCAGCCCCATCAATCAGCCATGCGCATGCTGTCACGCCCCGCCGCCTTGGCGGCATACATGGCTTCGTCGGCAGCAGCGAGCAGGCGCTCCGGATCCTCGCCGTGCCCGGGGTACAGGCTGATGCCGAGGCTGGCGCGGACCTCGACCAGGGTGCCCTCGAGCGGGACAGGTTGGCGTACCGCGGCAAGCAGTTTCGTGGCGATCGCCTGCGCTTCCCCGGAGTGTTGCAGGCCGGGCGTGACCAGGGCGAATTCGTCGCCGGACAGGCGGGCGACGGTGTCCACCTTGCGTACGCATTCGACCAGGCGCTGTGCGACGATGCAGAGCAGGCGGTCGCCGGCGAGGCGACCATGGCGGTCATTGATGGGCTTGAACCCATCCAGATCGATGAAGTACACCGCCGCCTTGGTGCCGCTGCGGCGCGCCTGGGCGATGGCCTGGCCGAGACGGTCGATGAACAGGGCGCGGTTGGGCAGGCTGGTGAGGGCGTCGTGGTAGGCGAGGAAGCGCATCCGTTCCTCGGCCAGCTTGCGCTGAGTGATGTCTGAAAACACCGCGACGTAATGGCTGACCCGGCCCGGGTCGTCGCGCACGGCGTTGATGGTGATCCACTCGGCGAAGACCTCGCCGTTGCGGCGCCGGTTCCAGATTTCGCCCTGCCAGTGCCCGTCGGCTGTCAGCCGCTCGTGCAGGGTGGCGTAGAACTCGGCGTCATGCCGCCCGGAGGACAGGATGGACGGCTTGCGGCCGACCACCTCGTGGGCGTAGTAGCCGGTGATCTGGGTGAATGCCGGGTTGACCGATTCGATCACCTGCTCGGCATTGGTGACCATGATGCCTTCGTGTGTGCTTTCGAACGCCGCCGCCGCCAGACGCAGGTAATGGTTGGACAGGGCCAGTGCCTGTTCGCGCTCGCGCAGGGTGTCGCGCAGCTTCTGCACGTAGTCGAGCTCGATGTTGGCGAGGATGTCGGCATAGCTGAGCAGGCCGAGGATGCCGCCGTCGCCGTCGAGCACGGCGAGATGGCGGATGCGGTGGATGATGAACTGCTGCCGGGCGTGGAACAGGCTGTCGTCGGCATGTACGGTGACCAGGGGCCGGCCGGCCAGTTCGCCCGCCGTGTCGGGCTGGCTGCGCTGGCCGATGCGGCGCACCAGGTCGCGCTCGGTGAGGATGCCGTATTCGCCGTCCGGGTATTCCACCACCAGTGCGTCGAGGCGGGCGGAACGCATGCGGCGCAGGGCGTCGGCGAGCGGAAGGCTGGCCGACACCAGATGGTGGCGGCGGTTGATCGAGTGCACCTCGCGCAGGGCGATGAAGTATTCGACGCCCTGATGCGCAACGATGTCGGACTGGCTGATGATGCCGCGCGGTTCACCCCGTGGTCCGGTGACCAGGAAATGGCGCACACCCTGGTGGCGAAACTGGACCGCGGCCTCGCCCAGCGGGGTGTCCTGGGGCAGGCTTTTCACCGGGGTCGACATGAAGCGTGCGACCGGTTCGGAATATTGGGCCTCGTCGTCGATGGCGATGGCGTCGTATTCGGTCCAGATGCCGACAATCCCGGTTTCGTCACGCACCAGGATCGAGCTGCAATGGGCTTCGAGCATGCGTGCTGCCGCTTCGGCCAGGGTGGTCTCGGGCGGGCAGGTGAGCAGATGCGGCTGGATGATCTTTTCGAGGCAGAGTTCGGACGACATGGCGGCGGCGGGCAAAACAGGTGGACAGGATACACCAGGCCCGTCCGCCGGCATCATTCCGGCAGTGGCCTGCCACGTCCTTCAAGGTCCGGGCGGCCGGCGCA
This sequence comes from uncultured Burkholderiales bacterium, assembly GCA_964584195.1. Taxonomy (GTDB): domain Bacteria; phylum Pseudomonadota; class Gammaproteobacteria; order Burkholderiales; family Thiobacillaceae; genus CAZOZD01. The sequence continues at coordinate 5,526 of CAZOZD010000110.1, read as the reverse complement.
GATCCAGGGTATGCGGGTATTCGCCGGCGGCTTCGTCACGCGGCGGCTGCATCGGCCCGGGGTCGCTGCCCCGTGACTGGAAGCGGCCCAGACGGCGCGGGTCAGGGGGGGGCATGTAAGGGCCGGGGGTGTGGCCCCAGGCATTGAAGCGGATGTGGCGACGGGCTTCGGCCTCGTTGGCGTTGACCGGAAAGTGTTCGTGGTTGCGGCCGCCCGGGTGCATGACATGGTAGGTGCAGCCGCCGATGGATCGCCCGTTCCAGGTGTCGATCAGATCGAACACCAGCGGCGTATGCACGCCGATGGTGGGATGCAGGGCGGAGGCCGGCTGCCAGGCACGGTAGCGCACCCCGGCGACATATTCGCCGTGGTTGCCGGTGCTGGCGAGTGGGACGCGGCGACCGTTGCAGGTGAGTACATGGCGCGAGTCGGTGAGGCCGCGCACCTTGACCTGGAGCCGTTCCAGCGAGGAGTCGACATAGCGCGCGGTGCCCTGGCCGGTGGCCTCCTCGCCCAGTACCGGCCAAGGCTCGATGGCGGCGCGCAGCTCGATCTCGATGTCGGCGATCTGCACCCGCCCATAGAGTGGGAAGCGGAACTCCAGGAAAGGCTCGAACCAGTCGAGCCGGAATGGATGGCCGGCTTCCTCGAGTTCATCAAGCACGTCGGCAAGGTCGCGCCAGAGAAAGTGCGGCAGCATCCAGCGGTCGTGCAGTGCAGTGCCCCAGCGCACCAGGCGGTGGCGATAGGGGCGCTGCCAGAAGCGTGCCACCAGGGCGCGCAGCAACAACATCTGCACCAGGCTCATGCGCGGGTGGGGCGGCATCTCGAAGGCGCGGAACTCGACCAGGCCTTGACGGCCGACTGGGCTGTCGGGTGAATACAGCTTGTCGATGCAGAACTCGGCGCGGTGGGTGTTGCCGGTGATGTCGGTGAGCAGGTTGCGGAACAGGCGATCGACCAGCCAGGGGCGGTGGGCGGCGTCGGCGGGGATCTGGCCGAGGGCGATTTCCAGTTCGTAGAGCGCTTCCGGACGGCCTTCATCGACGCGTGGCGCCTGGCAGGTGGGGCCGACGAACAGCCCGGCGAACAGGTAGGACAGTGCGGGGTGGTGCTGCCAGTAGGTGATGAGGCTGGCAAGCAGGTCCGGCCGGCGCAGGAAGGGGCTGTCAGCGGGCGTCGGGCCGCCCAGGGTGATGTGGTTGCCGCCACCGGTGCCGGTGTGGCGGCCGTCGAGCATGAACTTCTCGGTGCCGAGCCTGGACAGGCGGGCCTCCTCGTACAGGGCGGTGGTGCGCGCCACCAGCTCGGTCCAGTTCGTGGCCGGATGGATGTTGACCTCGATCACGCCGGGGTCCGGGGTGACCAGGAGTTTTTCCAGGCGACCGTCGGAAGGTGGCGGATAGCCTTCCAGCACCAGCGGCAGGGCGAGCTCGGCGGCCGTGGCCTCGATCGCGGCGATCAGCGTCAGGGCCGGTTCGAGGCGCGGCAGGGGGGGCATGAACACGTGCAGCACGCCGCCGCGCGGCTCGACGCACAGGGCGGTGCGGGGCACGTCGACAATGGGGCCGCCAAGGCGTTGTTCATGCACTTCGGGATGAGCTTCGGGCGGCGCCGGGTCGAGATGGCTGTAGCGTTGCGCCACCTCGCCGTGGTAGTCGGCCAGGGGCGGGTGCGGCGCGAAGGGGTCGAGCGGTGGCTCGATGTCGATTGCGTCGCTCTCCTGCCAGGGCAGGGCATCGAGCGGCAGGCGCAGGCCCAAAGGCGAGTCGCCGGGAATCAGGTACAGCCGCTCGCGTCGGAAGCGCCAGGGGACCGAGTGCCAGGCTCCATCCTTGCCGCCGGGCTGCCAGGACAGTGGCAGCACGAATCCCGCCGGGGTGTCGAGGCCGCGCGAGAGTATGTCCGCGAGGCGGCGGCGGGCGTCGGCCGCAGCGAGCGGAGACTCCTGTCCGGGACGGGCTTCGAGATCGAGATTGACCGGGCATTGCGCCTCGCGCAGGAGGGCCTCCAGAGCGTCCTCGAATGCGGGCTGGACGTGGCGCCCTGGCCGTCCCAGGCGGCGGGCCAGTGTATGGATGAAACGTTCGGCCTCGGCCAGACCGTGGCCATGGTTCCAGCCCGCCTCGGCGAGCAGGCCGGGGTCGCGCCAGACCGGCTGGCCGTCCTTGCGCCAGTACAGGCCCAGTGCCCAGCGCGGCAGGGGTTCACCCGGGTACCACTTGCCCTGGGCGGTGTGCAGCAGGGCGCCGGGGGCGAATCGCTGGCGCAGGCGGCGCACCAGGGTCTCGGCGCGCTCGCGCTTATGCGGGCCGAGTGCGGCGGTGTTCCATTCCGCCGCGTTCATGTCGTCGATGGACACGAAGGTGGGTTCGCCGCCCTGGGTCAGACGCACATCCTGGCGCATCAGGGTGGCGTCCACCCGTTCGCCCAGGGCGGTGATGGCGGCCCATTGCGCCTCGCTGTAGGGCAGGGTGACGCGGGGATCCTCGTGAAAGCGGCTGACCGTGTTGCGGTGGCTGAATTCGACCTCGCAGATGTCGGTCAGCCCCTCGATGGGCGCGGCACTGACCGGGTCCGGGGTGCATGCCAGGGGGATGTGGCCCTCGCCGGCAAGCAGGCCGGAGGTGGGGTCGAGCCCGACCCAGCCGGCACCAGGCAGGTACACCTCGGCCCAGGCATGCAGGTCGGTGAAGTCCGCCTCGGGGCCGGATGGGCCGTCGAGCGATTTTTCGTCCGCCGCGAGCTGCACCAGATAGCCGGACACGAAGCGCGCTGCCAGGCCCAGGTGACGCAATAGCTGGACCAGGAGCCAGGCGCTGTCGCGGCAGGAGCCGCGTGCCAGGGTCAGGGTTTCCTCACAGCTCTGCACACCCGGCTCCAGGCGCACGGTATAGCCGATCGCATGTTGCAGTTCATGGTTGATGCGGACCAGGAAATCGACGCTGTTGCACCGGCTGCGGTCGATGCCGTCGAGGTAGGCCTGGAAGCGTGGGCTGGGCGTCTGCCTTTCCAGATAGGGAGCGAGCTGTTTTTTGAGGTCTTCCGGATAGTCGAATGGCCAGTTTTCCGCCCAATCCTCGACGAAGAAGTCGAAGGGGTTGATCACCGTGAGGTCGGCGATCACCTCGACATCGACGCTGAAATGGCGGGTCTTGTCAGGGAAGTTGAGGCGGGCCAGCCAGTTGCCGAACGGATCCTGCTGCCAGTGGATGAAATGCCGGGCCGGTTCGACCTTGAGGCTGTATGCCAGGATGGGGGTGCGGCTGTGCACCGCCGGGCGCAGCCGCACCACATGCGGGCCGAGCTGGACCGGGCGGTCGTAGCGGTAGTGGGTGGTGTGGCGGAGGGCGACGTGGATGGACATGGGGTTTCGACCGGACTGGGGTCATCCGGTCAAGCAACATCCGTGCCCGGATCAGGCCTCCGGCGGCTTGGCGGGAAAAGGGTAGATGCGCGACTCCTCGCCGGTGGCCGGTCTGCCTTCCCAGGGGAAGCGCGGCAGCCCGGCGAGTGCCTGCATCAGGCCCTGGTTCCATTTCTCCGACATTTCCCGCGCGAAGGGGTCATCGTCGGCGAGGCTGAAGCGGCGACCCGTGTCCAGGCTGCCCCTGCGGTAGATCATCAGCTCCACCGGCGGACCGACGGTGACATTGCTGCGCATGGTCGAGTTCATCGACACCAGGGCGCAGCGGGCCGCGCCTTCGAGGTCGAGATCACCCTTGATCACCCGGTCGAGGATGGGCTTGCCGTACTTGATCTCGCCGATCTGCAGGAAGGGATGCTCGCGTGATTCGTGGATGTAGTTGCCCTGCGGGTAGATCATGAAGATCTCGGGCGCTGCCGCGCCGATCTGGCCGCCGAAGATGAAGCTGGCCTCGAAATTGGTGCTGGCGGTGTCGCGCTCGGCCTGTTGCTTTTGCACCATGGTGCTGACCATGCCGACATAGTCGGCCGCTTCCTGCATGCTGGCCACACTCCTCAGGTTGGGCAGGAGGCCATTGGGGATGTCGCCGCCGAGTTTTTTCACCACCGCCTGGGTGGTGGCCAGGTTGCCGGCCGAGAGCAGCACGAACACCCGTTCCCCCGGCCAGACGAAGGTGTGCATCTTGGAATAGATGCCGACATTGTCGGTGCCGGCATTGGTGCGGGAGTCGGAACAGAATACGATCCCGTCTTCGACATGGATGGCGAGGCAATAGGTCATCGGGAAGCTCGGTTGTCTGGGGTTGCAGGCCAATCTAACCACAGATGGCGGTCCGGATAAACCTTCGCCGCGCGTCCGGGATGGCCACCCCGGAAAAAAAGACGGCGTCTTTCCTTGCGGATCGACGCCGTGAGCGAAGGTCTCTGATTGCGCTGGCTGCCGCCGGCGCAATCCTCATGCAGCAAACCCCATGCCAGCGCGTATCAGGGGGTGAAGGTGGGGCGAGCCGGATTTGTGCACCACGCCGGTGCATTCTGGCGGCGGGGCGCCTCGCTTTGGGGCGGTGGAACCGGGCCGGGTGGTTTCGGGTACGATGTCATGTCCCTCATCCACAGGAATGCATCATGACCCCCCGTATCCTCGCATTCGCCGGCAGTGTGCGCCGGGATTCGTTCAACCGCCGCCTGGCCGTGCTCGCCGCCCGACATGCCGAGGCGGCCGGGGCCGAGGTCGAGTTCATCGATCTTGCCGACTACCCCTTGCCCCTCTATGACGGTGATCTGGAATCCGAATCCGGACCGCCCGAGAACGCGTTCCGCCTTCAGGCCATTCTTGCCCGTCAGCACGGCCTGTTGATCGCCTCGCCGGAATACAACAACTCCATTTCACCCCTGCTCAAGAACACCCTCGACTGGGTGTCGCGCACGCCCAGGGTGCGGGGCGAGAACCCCTTCACCGGCAGGGTGGCCGGCCTGCTTGCCGCTTCGCCCGGCAGTCTGGGTGGCCTGCGCGGTCTGGACCACCTGCGCCGGGTGCTGGATACAGTCGGGATGCTGGTATTGCCCGGTGGAGTGGCGATCCCCCATGCGGACCGGGCCTTCGGCGCCGGAGGTGAGCTCATCGACGCGGGGCACGACCGGCGCCTGGATGACCTGTGCGGTCGTCTGGTGACGCTCGCTGGCCGTCTGACGGGAGCCGCGGATCACTGACCTTTGACGCCGGCAGGCTCATGGATAGATCGGATTCTGGGGCAGCCGAAGGGCAGGTTCATTTTCTGTCCGGCCTGGCGGGCATACAGGCTGGCGTGGATGCCACGGATGAGGGGCTGAGGTCGGGCACGAAGGCAAGGCCGGCATCGCCCCGGCCATATGCGAGAGGCCCTGGCGGATCTCCGGCCAGTCCCGGTGACCCGTCCTGCGGCTAGGTCAGCGTTTCCAGTCGGGCAGGTCGAGCAGCAGCCGTATGTCGAGCACGAGTGAAAGGACCAGCCATTCCTCGCGTGGAAAGCGCAGGCCATCTTGCTCTTCGCCATACTTGGCGCGCAGTTGCCGGTGGGGTTGGCCACCGGCTCGTGCTTGCCGTGGCCGAGGTGATCGGCC